>JAFWDW010000058.1 GCA_017515965.1 Lachnospiraceae bacterium | reverse complement strand
GCTCAGTCCGGTGTTGACCGGGCGGCCTTGGACACGGCAAAAGCATATGGCATCAGGATCTGTGGCTGGTGCCCGAAGGGCGGATGGGCAGAAGACTATCCTGAGCCGCCCTGCGTCCTTGCGCTTTATCCGGAACTTCAGGAGGCCCCTTCTAAAGAGCCTGAGCAGAGAACGATCTGGAATGTGCGGGATTCGGATGCGACATTGATCATCTGTCCAAGAGGTGCTGGTTCCGGCGGAACTGATCTGACAGAACAAACTGCGAGAGAGCTGGGCAAACCTTGTTTTGTCATTTGGAGTGAAGAGGATGTAGATAAAGCGGTCGAATGGCTGAAGACTTTGGGCGACGAGCTCGACCTAAATGTCGCAGGACCAAGAGCAAGCGAGTGGCCGGAGGCGTATGAAACAGCCTGCAGATATTTGACTCGAGTGATAAGAGGAGAATAGAAATAAAACCCCGAGACCGTTTGGCCTCGGGGTTCTTTATTCTAGTTTTGTGCAATAGGTAATTCGCATAAAGAGTGCAGAAAAAGGGGCTGTCGCATCATCTAATGCGACAGCCCCAATTGATACTATTTGTTTTCTTTATCCGAAATATGCTCTGAAGGCTGACGATCGTCGTGCCAATCTTCTTTTTTCTTACTTCCAGCAATTATAGCAATAAGCGCTACTACACATATAACGGCAACAATGATAATTGTACCCATGATAATCCTCCTTTAATATGCATATCAAAAGTAACCCCTGTGATAACAGCGGTTTGTTAAGTCTTGTTCTTTGATAATTGGTGAATAAAAAGGATGGATTATAATCCGGTCTGACTCCAGATATAGTTGATCATTCCCTGAAACTGATTGTCTGCTCCCGCATAGTAACGAAGGCTATCAACGGTTGTATGCACAAAAACCGGATAAGCACTAGGCTTCCGAATAGCACCTCTTCCATGATCAGAATTCTTTTTGACTACACGGCGGAAAGAAGCGGCTCGGATGGAGCGGGAGACAGACATCTCGTATTTGTAAGCACAGACCTCAGGTTCGGCCTCAACTTCATTGATGACGCAGGCATGTTTTATCAAAAGAGGCCGGGATGAGGCCTCTTTCCCATCGAGTGTGGTAACAGGCTCATAGTATAAGACGCCTGCCAAGAGCGCCAGACATATGAGTGAGTATATGATTGTCCAGCATTTCTGCCGTTGCTTCTTCATCATAAAGGCCCTGAGCCGTCTGTTGCTTAACTATTATATCCCAATTCCGCTATTTGAATCGGAGAAAATGGTTCACAGATTCTACAGATGTAATTCAACCGGATCCCAGCCCTCATCCTGGAATTTCGTGCAGGGGATCTCGTTCATATTGACATAGTCCATGACAGCATAGTATCTGTCTTCATCCTTCGTATCCTGATTGCTCTGGTAAGCTGCGAAATCTTCGTAGTGATCGCCGAAGATCTTCTTAGCGCTCTCTTCATTACCCGCGCCGTCTTCGACTTGGTCAAAACTCTCGACCTCGTACTCATCATCGCTTTCCTTCTCGACATGCATGCAGCCGGGATGGTCACCGCCGGAGACACATTTCAGGGTATCGCCCTCGATGTTGTAATTGTAGATCCAGTAGTCGCCGTAGACTTTGATATCCTTTTCGTCTGTGTAGTCTACATGGACAATGTGCACGACCGGGATGCACGCATCGGCATCGTCATAGAACTCGTCGCCGATCTCATCGACCAGGTATTCATAGACTGCCAGTTCGACCGGATCGTCACCGTTGTAGCCGTACTTGGCACCCGGGAAGGCTGCCTCGTCATCGTCATCTTCATCATCGGCGTCGTCATTGACTTCTTCTGTCTGCTCGTCCGCATCATCGTCCGCGGTATCTGTAGAGCCGCAGCCTGCAAATGCCAGGACCAGCGCCAGAATCATCATCATTGCCAGTAGTTTCAAAAGTTTGTTTTTCATAGGACATCCCTCCTTTATGGGTATTATAGCATTATTTTAAGGAATCTAAATACGAAAGTCTCTGATTGATCGTGTTGAGCACTCTTTTTTTATCCCGCGACCAGAGTGGTGCGATCAAAAGGCGCCAGGGCGGATCGCCCGTGAATCTGTGCAGAACAGTCTGTTCAGGCAGGATGTCACAGGCTTGCACGACCAGGTCTGCGTATTCTTCGAGAGTGAGCAGCGGAAACGGGTCTCTCTCATAGCGCTCTCCGAGCGCAGTCCCCTTTAACACATGAAGCATTTGAATCTTGATGCCGTCGGGCGGCGGATCGAGTGCAGCCAGATACCGAATGGTACCCAGCATATCCTCCTTGGACTCACCTGGCAGGCCGAAGATCACGTGTGCGATCGTCGTGATACCGGCATCCTTTAAGCGCCTGTGCGCTTTGGTAAAGATTTCGGTTCGGTAGCCGCGGTTCATCTGTGCGGCGATGTCATCGCGTATCGTCTGCAGTCCCATCTCTACCCAGACAGGCTTGATCCGGTTCAGTCTGATCAGCATATTCATGATCTCTGGCTCCAGGCAATCCGGTCTGGTACCCAGGGAGAGTATCACGATATCATCGCGGCTGACCGCTTCCAGATACAGCTTTTCCAATCTCTTGGGATCTCCGTACGTGTTGGTGAAGGATTGGAAATAGGCGATAAACTTCCCGGCATTCGTTTTGCTTTGGATAAGCTTCTTTGCCTCCTCGATCTGTTCGTCGAGAGGAAGGAGCGGCGCCGCGAAGTCGCCGGATCCTTCGGCAGAACAGAACGCACAGCCCCCGTACGCGATCTTCCCATCGCGGTTCGGACACGTGCAGCCGGAGGATAGCGCCAGCTTATAAACCTTCTCGCCGTATTCAGCTTTTAATACATCTGACAGTCTGCGCATTGTGGATCTCCTGCTTTCATAATAGCATTTTTCCGGGTGCAAATTAATCTTTTGTGCAAGATGCGCAAAACATATATAATGAGAGCAGGAGCGTGATTGAGAAAATGGAAGGAAAATACAAAGTCATCACTCTTTGCGGCAGTACCCGTTTCAAGGATGAGTTTTTTGAAGCGCAGAAGCGGCTGACCCTGGAGGGTAATATCGTGATCAGCGTCGGTCTCTTTGGTCATTCCGGCGACAATGAAGTCTGGGAAAATATGGACGAGGGCACGCTGACTAAGACAAAAGAGATGCTTGATGATATGCACAAGCGCAAGATCGACATGGCGGATGAGATTTATGTCATCAATGTCGGCGGGTATATCGGAGAGAGCACCCGGTCGGAGATTGAGTACGCGAAGGTGACCGGGAAAGCCGTGAGATATCTGGAGCAATAGAGGAGAAATATCATGAGCAAAACAATTATTGCGGTTAACGCCGGGCCAAGAAAAGGATGGAATACAGACACCCTGATCAATAAGGCGATCGAAGGAGCAGAATCTGCCGGAGCGGTTGTAAAAAAGTATGATCTCTTCCGCATGGAACGCTACACGGGATGTATTTCCTGCTTTGGCTGTAAGAAGGAAAAGAATAAAGGCAGGTGCATTTGCCGTGATGGGCTTAAGCCGGTGCTTGATGATATCAGAAACGCGGATGGGCTGATTATCGGATCACCAAATTATCTGGGAAATATGACAGCTTCCTTCCGGGCATTATACGAAAGACTCATTTTTCAGAGCCTGACTTATAATCTCGAGGATCCGTGCTGCAATGAGCACTTCATTCCTGCACTTTTGATCATGACCAGCAATGCGCCGGATACAGCCTATGTGGATCTGCTTAAAGACTATCAGCAAACAATGAATCGCTTTGTGGGTCCGACAGAGTTGCTCATCAGCGGAGAAACACTTCAGCTGAAAGATTACAGCAAGACAGATTGGGAATGGACCATGTTTGATCCGGAAGCAAGACAGGTGCGGCACGAGACAGTATTTCCGCAGGAATGCGAGAAGGCTTTTGAGCAAGGTGTAAAACTGGCAACGTGGGAACTGTGATAAGGAGGATACCTTTATGAGGTACATTTTGATTATCATATGCGCAATTCTGGCCGGAGTGTTTCTTTATGCAGAAAGCAGGAAACAGTATGTAACCGCAGTTGTTTTGAAGGGCCTGGCATCACTTTGCTTTGTCATTCTGGGGATTACGAGCAGTCCCGGCGGACATACAGCAAGAATGATCGTCCTCGGACTTATCTTCGGTTTTGTTGCTGATATCCTGCTGAATCTAAGAATGGTGTTTCAGGAGAAAGGGCAACTGATCTTTCTGGTCGGCATTCTCGTGTTTCTGACCGGACATATCTTTTATCTTGCCGCAGTTGCGCCTTTGGCGAAAAGACCGATAGTCTGCATCATTCTCGGTGTGATACTGACCGTTCTTCTGATGATTTGGATCTTCAAACAGATCACGGCCAAGATGGCATTTAAGATATTTGGCGTTGTGTACATCGGCGCGATCATGCTGCTCAATTGCTTTGCAATCAGCAACCTGATCACAGATCCAAGTGCATTTACCGGCATCTTTGCCGTGGGAGCGGTGCTCTTTTTGATCAGCGATATCGTCCTGATACTGAACACTTTCGGTGGAGAGTTTAAGCAGAAACTGCGCAATGTGAACATCTCGCTCTATTATGCAGGTCAGATACTGATTGCGTTGAGTTTGTTGAAGATAAGGTAGTCATCCATGTTAGATAAGGAGAGTCGAATGAAGAGAATAATCAAATTGCTCATCGTCGCTATGACCCTTTGCCTGCTCGCCGGCTGTGCGAACTCGGAGAAGGATCAGGTTATGAAAGAGTATGAGGAAGAGAAAGTCAGAATCGAGAAGCAGAAGGAGATTCTTGACGAAGAAATAGCAGAATCGGAACGTCTGTTGGAGGAGAATAAACCGTCTGCGGATGATACCATCGAAGAGAGTCTGAAAAAGAAGGTCGAGATCGCCAGGGGTTTGCATATCGAAGT
>JAFWDW010000057.1 GCA_017515965.1 Lachnospiraceae bacterium | reverse complement strand
GCGAAGTCATCGATTCAGAAGAGATGCGCAGCGCTTTTGAACAGACGCATCACCGCTGGTCAACAGTCGGGGAGCACACGATCAGAGTAACCGTCTCGAGTGTGATGATCTGCTATGTTCTCAAGAAACTTCATATCAAAGTCAATGTCCCGGCAGTCGTTGTCGCTTCGCTTTGTCATGATCTGGGGATGCTCGGAAGATACGAAAAGTTCTCTTCCGGCAAGGAATGCAGCAGAGAACACCCGAAAGAATCTGTTGCGGTCGCGAGGGAACTTGTGAGCGATATGCCCGAAAAGACCGAAGATATTATCGAACGGCATATGTGGCCGATGGGGCAGGCTAAAGCGCCGAACTCCATTGAAGGCATTGTGGTATCAGTCGCTGATAAGTACAACGCGGTCAAAGACCTTGTGAAAGGAAGTGAAGTGAATCACACCGGCGTTAAAAACTACGTCCATGAAAAGGGCAAAAAGATTCAACAGCATATACATGAAAAGCAGCTCAGATGAGCTGCTTTCTTTTTATTTTTCTCTTTCCGGATTGACATGTATCATAATGTGCTTGACATTCGGGAACTCTTTTTCCACATTTCTGTGAACATTCTCCGCAATACTATGCGCTTCGACTAACGACATATCTCTCCTGACCGCGATCTCCAGATCGACATAGATCCTGTTTCCAAACTGCCTTGTGCGCAGCACATCGATATGCCGTACGTCAGGCTGCTCTTCGATGAATTTCCGGACGCTTCGCTCAAAGTCTTTGCCAACTGAAGTATCCAGCATCTTGGCGATCGCATCTTTGAAAATATCAAATGCCACTTTCAGAATCAGCACGGCAATGACCAAGCCTGCAACGGGATCCATGATCGGAAATCCCAATCTGGCCAGGCCGATACCTGCGAAAGCACCCACTGATGACATAGCATCAGAACGGTGATGCCAGGCATCCGCCTTAAAGGCAGAGGAGTCCAGCTTTCTGGCGTAGTGCATCGTATATCGGAACATGCCCTCTTTGACCACGATCGAAACAACTGCCGCGATCAGCGGAAGCAGTGTAGGGATCTCCGGTGTCTCATGCACAAGAAACAACTTTCGAATCCCCGAATAGCCGACACCGATACCTGTGCCTGCCAGGATGAGACTCAAAATCAGCGAAGCCACACATTCCAGTCTCTCGTGTCCGTAAGGGTGGTTGGCGTCTTCCTCCTGTCTTGACAGCCGAACTCCGATATAAGCGATCAGCGTCGCCACAACATCAGACAGTGAGTGCGCAGCGTCCGACACCATGGCGCCTGATTTACCGATGATACCGGCTGTCAGTTTGAAGGCTGCCAGAGCTACATTGCCAAGAATCCCCATAAGGGACATTTTGTTGACGATTCTTTGTTCTTCCATAGAAATGTAGTATCTCACGTACCTGTATTCTTGTCAAATAGCAGACTTCTGATTATACTTTTATTAACAATTCACTTATGTTGGAAACCCGATGAACGGAGGTACATAATGAAACGCATTATCACTCTGACTGCTTTGAGTATGCTCCTAACACTTGTCCTGCTTTTTGCCGCGTCCTGCGGAAAGGATGCTCCGTCAGGCAGTTCTGCAAAGAAGGAGAAGAAAGCCGCAGACTGGCGTGATGAGAATGAGATTTATGCCAAAACCTATGCTGCGCTCAAAGAGGCATTTCCGGGCAAAGGTGAAGGCGAGTTCAGCGTCGACGATCTGCTGAAATATGACAGCAGCAAAAAGATCCCGTATTTTGAGTTTGATGATATTGAAATAGATGACGAGGAAACGATCCCAAAGGCGGCCGAAGCTGTGAAGCCCGTCTGGGACGGTCAAGATGTTCCGATGTTCGGTGTACATCCCCGCTCGATCGCCGGCGAGCAGGATATGTTCACTTTCTTTGAATCATTCGACTGCAAATCACTCGCTCTGACGACGCCGGTAGCTTATGTATCGGAGTTCAATAATTCCGGCGATGATTATCACGGTCTGTCAAGAATCAAAAACCTTAAAACGCTGGTCATCGATGCTGATATCCTGAATATGTTTGAAAACGACGATATCGAGCCCTGCACCAGTGTCACTGATCTGACTGTACCCGGTTCGACCGTTGTTGCCGATATCGGCACCTATTTCCCGAACACAGAGAAAGTGACGTTACTGCAAAGCGAAAACCTGGTTCCGAACATTACATTTGACAGCAGCATCGAACGATCCAAAGTCACTGAGGTTACTTTCTGCAAAAAAGACGGGAAGGATGTCGATCCTTCGATCGAAACGATCGAATTCTTTGAGCGTATGAAAAACCTTGACCAGATCAAAAAGATCAACGGTGTCGCGAAGGACAAGTTCGAGATCCCGATGACCGATGAACTCAAGGCCGAGTATGAAAAAAAGGTAAATGATGAGAGAAACGCTGAGATCAGCCAGGCCATGAATGACATCGCCAAATCATTGCAACTCAAATGCGCGACAAAAAATGAAGAAGGCACGCCGGCCCTCGGCAACAAGATCATTGCACTGGTCGATAACGAATGCTCGGGAAGCAGCGCACTAAAAGGCGAGGACTTTTATGATATCCCGAATAACCGCCTCGCAAAGTCAGTCGAAGAAGCTGACACTTACCTGTTTGTCTATGACTATCACGAAGTTGTCGGCTCCTATTCAAACGGAGGCGGAAATGCAAACCGGACCTATACCATGGTCATCACCGTCGACAAAAACGGTGAGAACCGGGCTGCCCATGTGATCGGCGTGACTGATCCTCCGGAGCAGATCACAATTCAAAACG
>JAFWDW010000056.1 GCA_017515965.1 Lachnospiraceae bacterium | reverse complement strand
TACGGACTCGGGAATCTGTTTTCACTGCGCTCCTCTTTTGAGGCGATTGGCGAGAACGTAATTGTCACAGGTGATCCAAAGGAAATAACAGCCTGTGACCGGCTCATCCTGCCCGGAGTCGGCGCTTTCAGGGATGCCGCCAATCTCCTGAGTAAGACGGGTCTCGAAAAAGCAATCAAGAACGAAGCAGCCTCCGGCAAACCCATTCTGGGTATCTGTCTGGGTATGCAGCTTCTGCTCGACATGAGCTATGAATACGGTGAGTGGAAAGGCCTCGGATTGATCCCGGGCGCGATCCGTCCGATCAAGGAGAGGATCGATGAGGACCTGCTGATCCCCCAGATCGGCTGGAACGCTTTGAAACTCTACCACGATCATCCCCTCTTTGCCGATACAAACGAAGGGGATTATGTATATTTTGTTCATTCCTACTATGCTGACGCATCACCGGAGCACGTGATCGCGACGACCGAGTACGGCGCAGAGCTGACTGCTGCCGTTGCCAAAGATAATGTCATCGGCTGTCAGTTCCACCCGGAAAAGAGCGGTCCTGTCGGCCTGAAAATACTGAGGAGATTCTGCGCATTATGATCATTCTGCCAGCCATTGATTTATTTGACAAAAAAGCAGTACGCCTTTACAAGGGCGACTATAAACAGATGACTGTCTATGACGATCATCCGATCTATACCGCCCGTTTGTTTGAAGAGGCCGGCGCATCGTGGATCCACATGGTAGACCTGGAAGGAGCCAAAAACGGCACCACCCCCAATATGAGTGTCGTCCGCCAGATCACGCGGGAAACATCTCTCAAGGTAGAGATTGGAGGAGGGATCCGTTCGCTGGATGTCATCGACCGATATCTAAATGCCGGTGTCAGCCGTGTGATCCTCGGCACGATCGCGATCACAGATCCGGCTTTTGTCGACCGGGCGATCGACCTGTACGGTGATAAGATTGCTGTCGGCGCTGATGCAAAAAACGGTCTGATCGCGACCCACGGCTGGATAGAACAGTCCGATAAGACTCTGTTTGATTTCTGTCATGAAATGGAAGAAAAAGGTGTCTCCACTATCATCTGCACAGATATCTCCAGGGACGGTGCCATGCAGGGCACAAACTTGGACCTTTACCGGAAGCTTGACAGCGAACTGGATCTCAATATCATAGCCTCCGGCGGGGTCTCTTCGATGGAGGATGTCCGGGCACTTGCTGCATCCGGTATCTTTGGCGCCATCGTCGGAAAAGCGTACTACACCGGAGCAATCGATTTAAAGAAAGCCATTGAGCTGGCTTTAACAGGAGGAAACGCATGATCACCAAACGCATCATCCCCTGCCTTGACGTGCGCGACGGACGTGTCGTCAAGGGGGTTAATTTTGAAGGCATCCGGGATGTCTCCTCCCCCGTTGATCTGGCGCGCTTTTACAGCGAAGCCGGCGCAGATGAACTTGTCTTCTACGATATTACCGCTTCCGCCGAAGGCCGCCGCCTTTTTACCGACATCCTGACGCAGGTGGCGCACGAGATCTTTATCCCGCTCTCCGTCGGAGGCGGCATCAATACCGTAGATGACTTTGACCGCGTTTTAAAATGCGGTGCCGACAAGGTCAGCGTCAACTCGGGCGCCATCAGAAACCCGTCTCTCGTCACCGAAGCCGCTCTCAAATACGGCGATCAATGTGTCGTTCTCTCCGCTGACATTAAGAGAGTCGACGGCATGTTCATGGTCTTTTCGAAAGGCGGACGGGAAGCGACCGGTATGGAAGCGATCCCCTGGATCAAACGCTGTGTGGCAAACGGTGCCGGCGAAGTCGTTGTCAACTCGATCGACACAGACGGTGTCAAGCAGGGTTTCGACCTTGAAATGCTGCAGGCAGTCTGCGATGCGGTTGATGTTCCGGTCATCGCCTCGGGCGGTGCCGGATGCGCGCAGGACTTCATCACTCTTTTTAAAGCGATCCCCAAAGTGTCAGCCGGCCTCGCCGCCTCTATCTTCCACTTCGGGGAAGTCGCGATTCCTGATTTGAAGAAAAAACTTGCCGCTGAAGGCATTCCGATGCGGCAGATCTAAAGGAGTACAGTTATGGATAACCAGATCAGAATTGATGAACTGAAATTTGACGAAAAGGGACTGATCCCGGCTGTGGTCATCGAGGCGGGAACGCACAAGCTCCTCATGGTCGCATGGATGAACCGCGAGAGTCTTGAAAAGTCTGTGAAAACAGGTTTGGCCTGCTTCTGGAGCAGGTCCAGACAAAAGCTGTGGACAAAAGGTGAAACTAGCGGTCACTTCCAACACATCGTCAGCATCACGGCCGACTGTGACAGCGATACACTGCAGATCATCGTCAAAAAAGACGGGCCTGCCTGCCACACGGGAAATGAATCCTGCTTCTTTAAACCCCTTTGGGAGAGTGAAGAACTCACTGACTTCTCTCTCGAAGATCTGATGGAAATCATCAAGGACCGCAAGGTCAATCCGAAAGAGGGCTCCTACACTTCGTATCTGTTCGAAAAGGGTGCCGACAAAATTTGCAAAAAAATAGGCGAAGAAAGCACCGAAGTGATCATCGCCGCCACACAGCAAGACAAAAAAGAAACTGTCTATGAGATCAGCGATCTCGCCTACCACGTCATGGTTTTAATGCTGGAAATGGGCATTTCGCTTGAGGAAGTGCGAGATGAACTCGCTTCCCGCCATGTGATCGACAAGAAAGTCAAACAGGAGCATATGACATCATGAAGCAGAATCTCCACACACATACTGTCTTTTGCGACGGCGAGGATACGCCTGAAGCATTCGTCAAAGAAGCCATTGCCCGCGGCTTCGACTCGATCGGATTCTCGGGGCACGGTTATGCATTCTTCGACGATGAATACTGCATGAGCCGCGAAGGGACGAAAGCATACCGCGATGCTCTTCTGTCCCTGCGTGATCAATACCGTGATCAGATTAAGATCTACATCGGAGTTGAACAGGATTATTTCTCTGATCCGGTCTCTTATCAATGGGATTTTGTCATCGGGAGTGTCCACAATCTTCTGGTGGACGGCGAGATCTATGCTCTCGATCTGGGGCGGGAACTCATCGAACGAACCGCAGCAGAGCATTTTGGCGGCGATATCTACTCACTGATCGCCGAATACTATAAACTGGAATCGAGAGTCGTTCAGGTGACCGGCTGTGATATCATCGGTCACTTTGATCTGATCAGCAAATACAATGAGGACTGTTCCCTGTTTGATCCGCATCACCCCGATTACGTAGAAATGTGGTCCCGCGCGCTGGATAACATCTTCACCGGCGCTGACGTCGGTTCCTTCTGGACTGGTGCACAGCGCACAGGCGTCTCATCCTCAGAAGCGCCGATTTTTGAGATCAACACAGGCGCAATGACCGGTGGTTACCGGACGGTACCATATCCTTCAATCGATATTCTGCGGTCTGTCTGCGCGCGCGGCGGCCGCATTCTGTTCTCTTCCGATTCCCACAAAAAGGAGGCGATCGAGAACTATTTTGATGTGGCTAGGGATCTGGCTTTGGAGGCTGGTTTTACCGAGAGGACAGTGCTGACAGACGAAGGTTTTGTACAGATTCCTCTGTAAGAATAAGGAGAATCAATATGTCATTTGAAAAAGCGAAAACATACCTGACTGACAAAGGTTACGGCGATCGTGTGATCGAAACCGAAGAATCCAGCGCAACTGTACAGGAAGCTGCGGATGCGCTCGGTGTGGAACCCGCACGCATCGCCAAGACACTCTCCTTTGTCACACCGGCAGGCCCGATTCTGATTCTGGCTGAAGGGACTGCCCGCGTTGATAACCGCAAGTATAAAGACACTTTCTTTACTAAGGCAAAGATGATCCCGTTTGAGGAAGTGGAGCCGCTGACTGGTCATGCGCCCGGCGGCGTCTGCCCGTTCGGCATCAATGACGGTGTCCTTGTCTATCTGGATGAATCCTTGCGCAAGTTTGATGTCGTCTACCCCGCAGCGGGAAACGGACAGAGTGCCGTCCGCCTCACAGTCGACGAATTGTATGCGGTTTCCAATGCTGAAGGCTGGGTTAACGTTTGTAAGGAGAACTAAAAAACGTTTTAGATTATAAAGGAGCATCCGTATCACCGATTCCCGAATTGATCTTGAGGAGGGAGGCGGTTCGGATGCTCTTTTTTCATGAGATAAGATGTCTTTTAGTCTTATCGTAATGTTGCCATGCTCTGCTCGTAATGATATGATGATAGCTGTAAGGTGTGAATCATAGTTGTGAGCTTTTTTAATAACGAAACTCAATATAGAGAGGTGTATTGAAATGAGAAGGACAAATAATGAAGAACTGGTTTTCACAAAAAATACAATGCCCAAAACTGAGGAAAAAGCCCTTGAGCTTATGTCCGAGAAGAATGTTCTCGAGGCGCTTCGCTTCCACAGAAGCTTCCCGCAGTATTCTGTCACTCCGCTTCACGATCTCAAGGAGTTTGCCAATCATCTCGGCTTAGGATCGGTCTATGTCAAAGATGAATCTTACCGCTTCGGATTAAATGCTTTTAAGGTGCTGGGCGGATCATTCGCGATGGTCAAGTACATTTCTCTGCAGACCGGCATTCCGGTAGATGAATTATCCTACAAGGTCCTGTCATCCAAGAAATTCAAAGATTCAATGGGTCAGTACACCTTCTATTCGGCAACTGACGGCAATCACGGACGTGGTGTCGCCTGGGCTGCCAACAAGCTCGGTCAGAAGGCTGTCATCCGCATGCCGCGCGGATCCGCTAAGACCCGTCTGAATAATATCCGCAAAGAAAATGCTGATGCCGAAATACTGGATCTTAACTATGATGAGTGTGTTCGCTATGTCAACGACATGGCCAAGAAGGATCCTCATGGTGTAATGGTTCAGGATACTGCCTGGCGCGGTTATACAGATATTCCCGGATGGATCATGCAGGGATACGGCACGCTCTCGATCGAGGCAGACAGGCAGATGATCGCGAACGGATGTGAGTATCCGACCCATATCTTTATTCAGGCAGGTGTCGGTTCTCTGGCAGGTTCAGTCGCCGGATATTTCGCCGATAAATACAAAGACCACAAACCAGTTATCTGTGTTGTCGAAGCCGGCTCAGCTGACTGCCTGCGCCGCTCTGCGGAACGAGGCGACGGCAAAGTGGTACGCGTTCGCGGAAAGCTGGACACCATCATGGCCGGACTCTCCTGCGGTGCGCCCTGTACCATCGGCTGGGACATCCTGAAGAACGTGGCTGAAGGTTTCGCCGGTACACCTGACTGGATGAGCGCAATGGGAACTCGTATCTACGGTGTTCCGCTCGATGGCGATCCGCAGATCACTTCAGGTGAATCAGGTTCTGTCACAATGGGCTTCCTGTACTCTCTCATGATGTACAAGCGCTATGAAGCAGTCAGGAAGTATCTTGGCCTGAACAAAAAGTCACGTGTCCTTCTGGTGAGCACCGAAGGCAACACAGATCCTGTCCGTTTCCGCGAAGTAGTCTGGTGCGGTCTGTACGGTATCCGTCACAGAGGCGAAGAATGGATCAAATAATCTGACAGCAGAGATTTAATAAAGATCCGGAGCAAAGGCTCCGGATCTTTTTTCTTTCTGCTTCCTTTTTCGACAACAACTTGATCACCGGACAAAATTAGTCCTTGCTCCGGCTTCAGTTGCAGGATCAGGAATGCCTGCGTCCCGTCCGGCCTGAATGCATTTGATCATCCAGGCAAGATTCCGTGCCAGATTGCGCATCGTCTGCATTCCTTCCGGATCCTCTGAAGCCTCGCCCGGCACTGTTCCATGTGCGATATTCCAGTAAGTTGAGCCGGCTACAGGCATCTGGGATATTCCGAAATACTTATTCAGCACATCAAAGGAAGCCGTTGTGCCTCCCCGGCGCGCAATGGCTACAGAAGCTGCCGGCTTGAACGCAAAGCAGGCGGAGCTTGAGTAGAAGACTCGATCCAGAAATGACAGGATGCGTCCGCTCGGATGCGCATAATAAACCGGCGTTCCGATTACGAGACCATCCGCCTCTTTGAGCTTAGCGATAAATTCATTTACAGAATCGTCCTCAAACACGCATCCCTTGTCTGTGCAGCGCTGACAGCCAATACAGTCTCGGATCGAGCCGCCGCCGATCTGAAATATCTCGTAATCAATTCCTTCTTTTTTGAGCTGCTCTCCTACCTCAGTCAATGCGATCATTGTATTACCATTCGTTTTTGCACTTCCGTTGAGCATCAATACTTTCATAAGATCATGTTCCTTTCCATTTAATAATTGAACTCAAAGGTGTCTCGGATAATGCTCAAATCCTGATTATACAGCTTCATATACTCCTCCTGTTTTTCAGGTGGAAACTGAACATCTGTCGGCTGAACCAAATGCGCATAGACTCCGGTTGTACTCACATCGAGTGTCTCCATATAACCCGGATTATAGTACACGTCATCTGACGGGTCCTCACTGAACGGATAATCGCTCAGATCGATTTGATACAGAAGGCCGCCGTACTCATCACAGTCTTTCATGGAGATCGAAATACAGCGTATCTTTTCATAGACGTTTTCTTCAATATTGACTTTACCGACCCACGCTTCAGGATAAGAAAACGAACACCATTCAGCCTCATAGACATTCTCTTCTTCAGCCTTCTTATCCTCTTTCTTGTCATCAGAGGTATCCTCTTTCTGATCGTCAGAGGCCTGTTTGTCGGTTTTCTTCTCCGATTTCTTATCTGTCTGCTCTGTCTGTGGCTCATCTGCCTTTTTGTCAGTTTGTCCGCGTCCAAGAAGCAGGCCGATCAGAAGGCCGACTGCGAACAACGCGCAGAGCGCAATGATCAAAACCGGTTTTTTCTTCTTTTCCTGCTTGGGCAGCTCTGCCACGTTCTCAAGCTGCGCACCGCATTTCTTGCAGAACTGATCTTCGTCAGTATAGTATGTCTGGCATTTTGGGCATCTTTTCATGGCTGCACCTCCTTCATCTGTTTATCAGTATTATACCACGATTAACAGGTCTGTGTTAAAATGACTACAGACAACCTGATTCTATGGAGGCTGATTTCATGATCATCTGTTTTATCATCGGTATCTTAAGCATTCTATACGGGATCTGTATCATGCGTGCCGCTTCCGGGACTATGTTTTTTATGGTCTGGTTTGTGATCGGGGCATGTCTGCTTGCTCTTGGGATCTGCATCCGTTTTCATGTCTTAAGCACGATTCCCAAAACCCTAAAAGGCATTTTCCTGGCTCTGATCACCGTAGGCGCGATCACGCTCTTTGTCACATGGGGCCTGATCTGTACACATTTTCATGATAAAGGAAATAAAAACATTGACTACCTGATCGTGTTAGGCGCGCAAGTTAAGCCTACAGGACCAAGCGTGGTGCTTCAGTACCGACTGGATACCGCCGCCGATTATCTGCTTGATAATCCGAATACGATCTGCGTGGTCACGGGAGGGCAAAGCTCTTCCGAGCCGGAAGCGGAAGGTAATACCATGGCACGCTGGCTGATCGATCACGGAATTGAGAAAGAACGGATCCTAATCGAAGATCAGGCAACAAACACAGTAGAAAACCTGCAAAACAGTCTTCATCTCATTTCTTCTGATACAGATGATGGCGGTATATCCATCGGTATCGTTACCAATGATTTCCATGTCTACCGCAGTATCATGATAGCCAAAAAGACAAGCGGCGATGCGCCTGCAGGCAACCCCCCGGTGGCCCGCATAGACGGCATCGCCGCTCCTTCAAAAGCATTCTATCTCCCGAATAACATGCTGCGTGAGAGCATGGGCATCGTCAAAGATCTGCTTAAAGGCAATCTCTAGTTTTCAGTCTGTAAACAGCGGTGTGGAATAATACCTGTCGCCACTGTCGGGAAGCAGTGCCACAATCACCTTTCCCTTATTCTCCGGTCTCTTCGCCAGTTCAATGGCTCCGAAAAGCGCTGCGCCGGATGAGATACCCACAGAAATACCCTCTTTCTTCGCCAAAAGTTTTGCTGTAGCGAAGGCATCTTCGCCCTGCGCTTTAAACACTTCATCATAGACGGACGTGTTGAGAACATCCGGGACAAATCCGGCGCCGATTCCCTGGATCTTGTGAGGTCCGGCCTTGCCCTCTGAGAGGACCGGTGAGTCTGCCGGCTCAAGAGCCACGACTTTGATATCCGGATTCTGCTCTTTCAGATACTCTCCTGTTCCGGTCACGGTTCCGCCTGTGCCCACACCGCCGATGAAGATGTCCACTTTCCCGTCCGTATCTCTCCAGATCTCCGGTCCGGTCGTCGCCTTGTGAACAGCAGGATTAGCAGGGTTGACAAACTGACCCGGGATGAATGCTCCCTCGATCTCTTCTGCCAGTTCCTCCGCTTTCGCGATCGCGCCCTTCATACCTTTAGCGCCCTCTGTCAGAACGATCTCTGCCCCGTATGCTTTGAGAATATTACGGCGTTCAACACTCATCGTCTCCGGCATCGTCAGAATAATACGGTATCCTTTAGCCGCTGCAATGGCTGCCAAACCGATCCCGGTGTTGCCGGATGTCGGTTCGATGATCACAGATCCCTCTTTCAAAAGCCCTTTCTCTTCCGCATCTTCGATCATCGCCTTTGCGATACGGTCTTTGACACTGCCGGCCGGATTAAAATACTCAAGTTTTACGAGAACGGTTGCCTCAAGTCCCAGTTCTTTTTCGATATTTGTTACCTCTACGAGAGGAGTGTTTCCGATCAGTCCAAGTGTTCCTTTGTAAATATTAGCCATGATTATGCCTTCCTTTCTGTTTCTCTACTTAAATCTTATCATATGTGCCTGTGATTTCAAATATTTCAGATCGCCGCAAAACCGTTCTCCAGATCTGCGATGATATCATCGATATGCTCAGTGCCGATCGACAGACGGATGGTTCCCGGGAAAATGCCCTGATCTGTCAGTTCTTCTTCAGTCAACTGTGAATGGGTCGTGGATGCCGGATGGATCACAAGACTCTTCACATCTGCTACATTGGCTAGAAGTGAGAATATCTTCAGATTGTCAATAAATTTCCAGGCCTCCTCCTGTCCGCCTTTGATCTCAAAGGTGAAGATCGAACCTCCTCCGTTCGGGAAAAACCTCTCATACACCGCGTGATCAGGGTGATCCGGCAGAGCCGGATGATTTACCTTCTTGACCTTGGGATGATTTGCCAGGAAATCAAGAACCTTCACTGTATTTTCAATATGTCGTTCCAGTCTCAACGACAGTGTTTCCACCCCCTGCAACAGTAAAAATGCTGAGAACGGTGAGATCGTCGCACCGGTATCGCGCAGGAGAATCGCTCTGATATATGTGACAAAAGCCGCAGGTCCGACTGCGTCATAGAAAGATACTCCGTGGTAACTCGGGTTCGGGTCGGCAATATTGCCGAACTTCCCGCTTGCCTTCCAGTCGAATTTGCCTGCCTCTACGATGATACCGCCGAGGGTCGTTCCGTGTCCGCAGAGGAACTTGGTAGCGGAATGTACCACGATATCCGCGCCGTGTTCGATCGGTCTGATCAAATAGGGAGTTCCGAACGTATTGTCGATAACAAGCGGCAGCCCGTGTTTGTGAGCGATTTCCGCGATCGCGTCAATATCAGGAATATCGCTGTTCGGATTGCCGAGGGTCTCCAGAAAGACCGCCCGGGTGTTGTCCTGAATCGCTTCTTCGACTTCTGCCAGATCGTGCGCATCAACGAAGCTTGTCGTAATCCCGTACTGTGGAAGCGTGTGTTCCAAAAGGTTAAATGTCCCCCCGTAGATCGTCTTCTGCGCAACGATGTGCCCGCCGTTCGCTGCCAGGGCCTGAATCGTATACGTGATAGCAGCCGCACCTGAGGCCAGAGCGAGTGCAGCGCTCCCACCTTCAAGCGCTGCAACTCTCTCTTCCAAGACGCCCTGTGTAGAGTTTGTTAACCTTCCGTAGATATTGCCGGGATCAGCCAAGCCGAACCGATCAGCTGCATGCTGCGAGTTATGAAATACATAGGAGGTGGTCTGATAAATCGGAACCGCTCTGGCATCAGTAGCCGGATCGGCCTGTTCCTGTCCTACATGTAACTGCAATGTCTCAAATTTATATTCACTCATGATTGTCTCCTTCTATGTTGTGTTCTTCTAGTCTTCGTCTTCTCTCCCGAAAAAAGCCCGGGAGTTCATTTTGACTCCCGGGCTTCATGGCTGACCGTTATTCAGGTCTTAAGAAGGTTATCTCTCGGAGCATACGCAAGGCTTACCGTACGCCCCGGCCATACAGATCACCCGGGAGTAGAGCATTCGCATACACATCCAACACATCATATTGAGGTTTGTACGGTAATTCATCACCTACGTCTCCTTTCATGGAAATTTGTTCATCTGTCAGAGCGGGTCATCTCATGTTTGCTCTTCGCTTGAACAAGGTCATATTAACACTATTTACCTACTGTGTCAATAGGTTTTTATAAAAATATTGAAAAGTCTATTTAGCCTATAGTAGAATAGGTAAAAAGAAAGAATATGGGAGGTTTTGATATGATTTCAACTAAGGGAAGATATGCGCTGCGCGTCATGATTGATCTGGCAGAACATGAGGGTGAAGGAAACATCCCTCTCAAAAGTATTGCCGATCGGCAGGACATTTCAAAGAAGTATCTGGAGATCATTGTAAAGGAATTAGTAAGAGGCGGTCTTCTCTCCGGTGTCAGCGGCAAAGGAGGAGGTTACAGCCTTAACAGGAAAGCTGAAGACTATACTGTTGGTGAGATCATCGAACTGATGGAAGGGACGCTGGCGCCGGTTGCCTGTCTGGCTGAAAAAGACTATAACTGCCCTCGTGCTGATTTCTGTCAGACACTCCCCATGTGGAAGGAATACCATCAAATGGTGCACGATTTCTTCTATAGCAGAAAACTGAGCGACCTCTTGGGTGACCGTGATCCGATTTATTATATATAAGGTATCTGCTTACCCGATAAATTCCGTGTAAATTGATTTCGCACGGCTCGGATCATCCACGTTTTTGATGATCGCCCGGCCGTTCTTAAAGAGCTTGATCCCTATATCATGATTCTCAAAGTCAAGCGTGAATTGGTTGACCGTTACGTTGCCCAGTGGTGTTAGTTTCTGTGCATAGTAATCAAAATCTACCTCACCCGGCTCCTCGGGGATAATCTGCACTGAATTGCGCCCGCACAGGCTCACTGCCTGCATCCCTATGCTCTTTCCGTAATAGCTGTATTGCCCATGGACGCACACAGGGCATTCCGGATCTTTTGCGACAGCTATTTCTTCGATCTGGTTTTCCCACAGATCAAAATAGAGAAGCGTTTTGCGGAGCTTCCCGTTTCCTGTCAGATATTTAATTGCCTCGGCGCACTGATATGATGAAACGATCGATGTCGTCGATGCGAGCACTCCTGCTGTTGCGCAGGACTGTCCTGTATTCTTGCTGTCGGTTCCCGCAAAACAGCAGAAACAGGGTTTATCTTCCCCGTAAATGATGTTCATGGTCATCCCGTTTGCCCCGAGCGCTCC
>JAFWDW010000055.1 GCA_017515965.1 Lachnospiraceae bacterium | reverse complement strand
GTGCAGAGAGATCTGCACTATGCGATCATCGACGAGGTGGACTCTGTCCTGATCGATGAAGCGAGGACACCGCTGATTATTTCCGGCCCCGGAGATAAGTCTACAGAGGAGTACCGCGTCTGCGACATGATTGTCAAGAGACTGGAGCGCGGTGAGCGCGAGGGTGAGATTGACCGCATGTCCGTAATGACCGGTGTCGAAGTGAAGGAGACCGGCGATTATATTGTTAATGAAAAGGAAAAGCATGTTGTCCTGACGGAGCAGGGCGTTGCCAAGGTAGAGCGGATGCTGGGCATCAAGAACCTGGCAGATCCGGAAAACCTTGAAAAACAGCATATTATCAACCTTGCGCTGCGTGCGAATAATCTGATGCACAAAGACAAGGATTACGTGGTTCGAGACAAGGTTGATGAAAACGGCAACGTGACCGGCCAGGAAGTCATGATCGTAGATGAGTTTACAGGCCGTATTATGCCCGGGCGCAGATATTCCGATGGTCTTCATCAGGCAATCGAGGCCAAGGAAGGCGTGGAAGTCCGCAGAGAGAGCATGACACTGGCAACGATCACGATTCAGAATTATTTCAACAAATATGAAAAGACTGCCGGCATGACCGGTACTGCGAAGACCGAAGAAGGGGAATTCCAGGACATCTACGGTCTGGACGTCGTGGAGATTCCGACACATAAACCGGTGCGCCGTATCGACCACAATGATGCCGTATATTTCTCTCATGAAGAGAAAATCGCTGCAATTGTAGAGGATATCCGCGAGACCCACGCAAAGGGCCAGCCGGTACTGGTCGGCACGATCAGTATCGAGGCTTCAGAGGAGCTCAGTAAGCGTCTTGAGAAAGAGGGACTGCGCAATCACAACGTACTCAATGCGAAGTTTCATGAGCGTGAGGCGGAGATTGTCGCGGAAGCCGGAGAGTGGGGCGCAATCACGATTGCGACGAACATGGCCGGACGAGGAACCGATATCAAGCTCGGAGAGGGCGTGGAGGAGATCGGCGGTCTGAAGATTATAGGCACGGAGCGCCATGAGGCGAGACGTATCGACAATCAGCTGCGAGGCCGTTCCGGACGACAGGGAGACCGGGGAGAATCTATTTTCTACCTTTCCCTGGAGGACAATCTGTTAAAGCTTTACGGTGCGGACCGTGCGATGGGCATCCTCAAGGCAATTCCGCATGATTACGGCATGGCACTTCAGCACAAAATGCTGGACAATACCATTGAGAGAGCCCAGAAGAAGCTGGAGTCCAACAACTTTGCAATTCGAAAGAATCTGCTGGATTATGACCAGGTAATTAATGAGCAGCGTGAGCTGATTTACGGAGAGCGCCGCAGGATCCTGAAGGGTGAAGATGTGCACGAAGAGATCATTGATATGATCGATGAGGCAATTGAGGATACTGTAAACAGCGTCATTACAGAAGAGCAGACACCTGACACCTGGGATATCAAACGTGTATTATCCAGGGTAATGGGCAGCACACGCAAAGACGAGAAGGGTGAGATGCTTGCTGAGGATAATCTTGGCATTCCGATCGAGCCGCTTCCGCTGAAGGCTACCGCATATGAAGGATGGACAAGGGACCAGCTCTCACAGGAGATCCAGGCACGGGCAAATAAGGTGTATAACTCCATGAAAGAAATGGTGAACACCGTTATGCAGGAGAAGGAGCCCGATTTCTTTGCCAAGGTGGAGAGAGAACAGCTTCTGACTGTCATCGATGCAAAATGGAGATCTCATGTAGATGACATGGATCAGCTCAAGCAGGGCGTTATGCTGCAGGCATACGGCCAGAAGGATCCGGTTGTTGAGTACCGCTATGCAGGCGAGGAGATGTTTGATGAGATGACCTCTTCCGTCAGAAGAGACGTCGCAAAGAGCATGTTCACGGTATTCCAGAGGCAGCCTGCACAGCAGCCGGCACCCCCGGCGGTGGCTCCTCCGATTGCAAGACCGGCGCCTGCTGCAGCTGCACCGGCAGAGCTTCCCGAGGAAATGCAGGTCAAGATCAACCGCCGCATGACGGAGAAAAAGCCTTCGGACCGCAAGTCCATTTATGAGACAACCTGCACAAACCGGGATTCCGGACCGGCGCAGAAGAAGACTGTCAAAAGACAGAACAAAAAGATTCAGCCCAATGATCCCTGTCCTTGCGGAAAGACTTATCCGGACGGCAAACCGGTGAAGTATAAAAACTGCTGCGGCAGGAACCGTTAAGACAAACGAAGGATTGTACATAAAGAAAGAGGTGAGATAATGGTTGAATTTGATCAGATCAAATATGCGTTAAACGGCTATGCCGTACCATTAAAAGAAGTGGGGGATTCACTTTAACACGGCTGGTAAACAGTCAAGAATAGAGGAATTGGAGCGGACGATGGAGGAACCCGGATTCTGGGATGACACCGACAAGGCAAACGCTTCCATGAAAGAACTTAAGAATCTCCGTGACACGCTGGACGAGTACCATGGACTGGAAAGCTCCTACGAGGATATCCTTACGCTGATCGAACTGGCGGAAGAGGAGGAGGATGCCTCCGTTCTTCCCGAGGTGCAGGCAGCAATGGATGAGTTTACGCAGAAGTTTGAAAACATGCGGATCCGCACACTTTTGTCCGGAGAATATGACAAAGATAATGCCATCCTGAAGCTGAATGCAGGCGCCGGCGGTACCGAAGCCTGCGATTGGTGCAGCATGCTTTACCGTATGTACAGCAGATGGGCGGATAAGCATGGGTTTAAGGTTACCGTTCTGGATTTTCTGGATGGTGACGAAGCCGGTTTGAAATCCGTTTCCATGCAGATTGACGGCGAAAATGCTTACGGATATCTGCGGAGCGAGCACGGCGTGCACAGACTGGTGCGCATCTCGCCGTTCAACGCGGCGGGCAAGCGTCAGACATCCTTCGCATCCTGCGAGGTGATGCCGGATATTGAAGAGGATATCGACATTGAGATCAATGATGATGAGCTGCGTATTGATACCTATCGCTCCAGCGGAGCCGGCGGACAGCACATCAACAAGACTTCCTCCGCAATCCGGATCACGCATCTGCCGACCGGCATTGTTGTGACCTGCCAGAATGAGCGTTCACAGCACATGAACAAAGCCAAAGCCATGCAGATGCTGAAAACCAAGCTGATGATGAACAAGCAGCAGGAAAATGAAGAGAAAAAGTCGGGTATTCGCGGCGAAGTCAAAGAGAACGCCTGGGGCAGCCAGATCCGCTCTTATGTTCTGC
>JAFWDW010000054.1 GCA_017515965.1 Lachnospiraceae bacterium | reverse complement strand
TGTACTTTCGGGCAATAGCACATGATGGAAGTCAGATGCGCCCCGGCAGACGGTCCCGTCACTATGATCCGGGAGGCGTCGATCCCTCCCTCCTTCAAAAACCTGACCGCAGCATTGTATCCAGCACAGACATCCCGCAGCTGCACAGGGTATTTATACCTGGGGGACAGCCTGTAACCCACTGATACAAAGCGGTATCCCTGATTGCAGACGCACTGTCCGACGTAATCGAAAAACCTGGGATTGCCCGCATTCCAGCCGCCGCCGTGAACCCAGACAATGATCTTATCGCTGGAAATATTTGCCGGCTCATAGTACAGGAAATACTGATCTTTATGACTCCCAAAGGGGACCTTTTCCGGCCTGACTTTTTTGCTGACACGGAACATCTTCCGGTATAGCCCGAAATAGCTCGTGGTCTCACGCAAATAATCATTCATACCGCCACCTGATGATTTAACTCTGTTTTATAAAAAAGCTCCCGGGGTCGCCCCCGGGAGCCATATTCAAGATTGATTATTTGCCCATTGCCTGTGCAACAGCAACAGCGACAGCGACTGTCATACCGACCATCGGGTTGTTGCCTGCGCCGAGGAATCCCATCATCTCCACGTGTGCGGGAACTGATGAAGATCCGGCGAACTGAGCATCTGAGTGCATACGGCCCAGAGTATCTGTCATACCGTAGGAAGCAGGACCTGCTGCCATATTATCGGGATGCAGCGTACGGCCTGTGCCGCCGCCTGAAGCGACTGAGAAATACTTCTTGCCGGCTTCGAGGCGTTCTTTCTTATAAGTGCCTGCAACCGGATGCTGGAAGCGGGTCGGGTTAGTCGAGTTTCCTGTAATGGAAATATCCGCCCCCTCATGCCACATGATCGCAACGCCCTCGCGGACATCATCGGCGCCGTAGCAGTGAACCTTTGCACGCTCGCCGTCGGAATACGGGGTCATATTGACGATCGTCAGCGCATGATCCTCTTTTACATCGGCAGAGAGATAATCATACTTTGTCTGGACATAGGTAAATCCGTTGATACGGCTGATGATCATGGCCGCATCCTTGCCGAGGCCGTTCAGGATAACGCGCAGCGGTTTGGTACGGACCTTGTTTGCGTTCAGAGCGATCTTGATCGCGCCTTCTGCCGCCGCAAATGACTCATGGCCTGCGAGGAAAGCGAAACACTCGGTCTCCTCATCCAGAAGCATGGCGCCTAAATTGCCGTGTCCGATACCTACCTGGCGCTGATCTGCCACAGAACCGGGGATGCAGAAAGCCTGCAGGCTGGTGCCGATCCATCTGGCTGCTTCGGCAGCGCTCTTGGCGTCTTCTTTGATGGCGATCGCAGCGCCGAGCTCATAAGCCCATCTGACATTCTCGAAGCAGATCGGCTGTGTGCTCTCAACGATGCTGTAAGCGTCAACGCCGTGTTCATTTGTAAAAGCTTTTACTTCCTCAAAGCTCCCAAAGCCGTACTTGTCAAGAACAGGCTGCAGCTGAGGCATACGTCCTTCATAGTTTTCAAATAAAGCCATGCTGCACCTCCTTTATTCTTTGCGCGGGTCGATCCATTTGACCGCGCCGTCTTCTGCTGTAAAGCGTCCGTAAGTTCCAAGGTTCTTCTCATAAGCTTCGTTAGCCGGAGCGCCATCCTTGATCGCATCCATCATTTTTCCGAGATTCACAAACTGATAGCCGCAAACCTGGTCATCCTTATCCAGGGCCATTTTGACGACATAACCTTCGGTCATCTCAAGATAGCGGGCGCCCTTCTCCTTTGTGCCATACATGGTACCGAGCATAGAGCGCAGTCCCTTGCCGAGATCTTCGAGGCCAGCTCCGACACGCAGACCGTCTTCAGAAAATGCGGACTGGGTACGGCCGTACACGATCTGCAGAAACAGCTCGCGCATCGCTGTGTTGATCGCGTCACAGACCAAGTCGGTGTTGAGTGCTTCCAGAAGCGTCTTGCCCGGCAGGATCTCGCTGGCCATAGCGGCTGAATGAGTCATACCGGAACAGCCGATCGTCTCAACCAATGCTTCCTCAATGATACCGTCCTTCACGTTCAGGCTCAGCTTGCAGCCGCCTTGCTGCGGAGCGCACCAGCCGATACCGTGTGTGTACCCGGAGACATCTTTGATGTCCTTAACCTGTACCCATTTCCCTTCCTCGGGAATCGGAGCAGGACCGTGATCCGGGCCTTTTGCGACACAAATCATTTCTTCCACTTCTTTTGTGTATTGCATATGACTCTTCTCCTCCTGTTTGATATTGTTTACATTTACCTGGTACCGGATGCTAATCCTCACAGTCAAACAGCGCTTTTTTCTCCATCAGAGGACCGTACTGCTCCTTCCAGCGAAGGTGCGGCTCGCACACGTCATACGCAGGCAGAGCCTCCGGTTCCATGTCCATTACGATCATCAGATCGTACCGGTTGTCTCTGTCTGAGCAGGAAGTCCTGACATCCACGCCGTGTATTCCGGGTATCTCAAGAGTCTCATCGAAAATCTCTTTCACCGGTTCGTAAAGCGCTTTTACATCCGTCCCGTTTTTAAACTTTACTATAATGTAATGTTTCATGGACTAATAATACCATAGAATCAGTCGTAAAGTCATTAACATTCTATGACATATGATCGATCTGCATTGACAAGCAGGGTTCCGGACGGGTGCGTGATAGTGCGCTGAAAATCAGCCGCAGCATCTTTGCCTCTCCCATAGTCTTTATGGACGTGTCCGTACACATGCAGTTTAGGATGCTGTCTGCCCAAAAGATCATTGAAGCACTCAAATCCCTGATGTGGGAGATCATCGAGATCTCCATAACCTTTGCACGGTGCGTGCGTCAGCAGAATATCGATTCCTCTTCGTCCTTTCAGCCTGCCTTTGAGCGCATCTTTCAGAATCGTCCTTTTCAGTCCGGCAATTCTTTTTTTCATCTCTTTTTCCGAGTACATATACGGTGCGTACTCTTTGTAGCGCATCGACCCGCCGAGGCCTAAGATCCTGACCTGCTCTGCAGTCTTGCCGCCTTTGACATCGACCACTCTTCCGTCGGCATCAATACACCCCAGCGGAGGTTCCTTCAGATACGCTTCATCGTGGTTGCCGTGGACATAGACAAGCGGGACATTGAGCATGGTGACAAGAAACTCCAGATAATCGGCGTCAAGATCACCCGCCGAAAGGATGAGGTTCACATCCGCAAGCCTGTCCTGTGTCTGCTTCGACCAGTAATCCCACAATGCCTTATCTTCATGGTCAGCAATCAGGAGGATCTTCATAGCGCATCCTCTCTCTTTGTCTTTTCGACACCGCTGTATTTGACAGTCTCCTGCGCTTCGTCCGTCAGCGAAGCGATGACAGGGATCTCGCCAATGACATTCTCGTTGAGCCAGTCCATCATAATGATATCGTTGCTTGTGAGCGGCGGATCCTCTTGTGTTCTGACAATTCCCTCCTGACTCCGAAGCTCACCGTCAAACGGATTGAAGCTTCCATCAATGATATCTTGTCTCAGTACGCCTACAAGCTTTTTTGTGTACGTGGACAAATCACCGGAAAGAACGATATCCACCACACCCGAATTCATGCCCCACCAGTAATTGGTCGCCTGATCTTTTTTGTCGACCCGTTCGGCGTGATAGGTTCCGTCAATGATCGTCTTGGCAATGATCTCATAAAGTCTGCCCCATTTGTATATCGGCACAGACAGATTGCTGATGCGGCAGGTTCCTGAAAGATCGTTTCCCTCTCCGGGTTCACACCGCTCAACATAACAAAGCCCGTAGGCATCGCTTCCGTCCGTGCTGTGGATTGAATCCGCAGCGGAGATCACATGGATCCCTTTATCGACAATGTCCCACCACCAGTCCGCATCCCGCTGGCTGTCCCATTCAAGATATACTTTCACGAGAGGATCCGCCATCGCTGCGCCTATGGCAAAAGCATTGATCCCGGCGATCGTACCGTAGATCGGATAATCCGAGC
>JAFWDW010000005.1 GCA_017515965.1 Lachnospiraceae bacterium | reverse complement strand
TGTATGTTGACAGCCCTTTGGCCAACAGTGCGACGAATGTCTTTACGGAAAATGAGAGTGACTGCTTTGATGAAGATGCGCTGGCACTTGTCACCCAGGGTATCAATCCCCTCGTGTTCCCGGGTCTTAAGATGACGGTTACCAGTGACGAGTCCAAGGCCATCAATTTCGATAACAAACCGAAGGTGATTCTGTCAGCCTCCGGCATGTGCGATGCGGGCCGTATCCGCCATCATCTGAAACACAATTTGTGGCGCGAGGACTCAACGGTCTGCTTCGTCGGTTACCAGGCGGTCGGCACACTCGGACGGCGCCTGATCGAGGGCGAAAAAGAAGTGACGCTCTTTGGCGAGAAGATCCAGGTAATGGCCAAGATCGAGTCGCTTAAAGGTGTGAGCGGTCATGCCGATATGAACGGATTGCTGGACTGGCTCGGCGGCTTGAAGAAAGCACCGCAGAAAGTCTTTGTCGTACACGGTGAGGATACGGTGACTGACACCTTTGCCGGAACCATTACAGAGCACTTCGGATATCCGGCTTATGCGCCGTATTCCGGTGCCGAGTACGATCTGATCGCCGATGAACTGACTTATGAGGCTGTTCCGATCCCGATCGAGAAGAAAGAGACGGAGACAGGCATGGATATCGCTGATGTGGCGGGTGTATCCGGATACACATCGGATAAGAAGCATAAGCAGGCGGATAAGAAACAGAAAGAAGAGAAGAGCGACGATAAGTATCATGAAAAGAACAAGATGCGGCATGAGTACAATGAGCTTTTAGAGCAGATGCAGCAGCTTGAGAGAGTCGTTAAGGAAAACAGCGGTCTGGATAATGCAGACCTGCAGAAATTTGCGGAGCAGTTGCGTGTTTTGGCGGAAACTTGGAAAATCGAACAGTGATCTCTTTGTGATCGTCGGGCTGGGCAATCCGGGGAAGGAATATACGGCATCACGTCACAATGCAGGGTATCTGGCGATCGACCGGCTGATGGACCGCTACGGTATTAAACTGTCATCGAAGAAGTTCGATGGACTCAGTGGCCGCGGCACGATCGACGGCCGTAAAGTTATGCTGGTTAAACCGACGACCTTCATGAACAACAGCGGGCGGTGCGTGAAAAAGATCGTGGATTACTATAAGCTGGATCCGGCCAATGATCTGGTCATTCTCTACGATGATATCGATCTGGAGCCCGGCATGCTGCGCGTGCGCACAAAGGGCAGTGCGGGCAGTCACAACGGCATGAAGAGTGTGATCCAGCATCTGAAGACACAGGAGTTTACGCGCATCCGCATCGGTGTCGGCACTCCGCCGCCGCAGATGGATCTGGTCGACTGGGTACTCGGAAAGATTCCGAAGGAAGAGATTCCGATGATCCGTGATGTCTGCGATGAAATCTGCGAGGCTGTGCCATTGATTATCACCGGTGAAACAGAGGCTGCGATGAACCGGTATAACCGGAAGAAATAACAGGAAATGACGCGATCAACTCAAATCAAAACCGTTTTTCGCCCGATCTATGATTGGGCGGAATACGAATCCATACGAGGCATTTTAAAGCCGGGGGCCGGAGCAGTCCGGATCTCCGGCTCTGTGCGCTCTCAGAAGACACATCTGGCTATGGCACTTGCGGACGGAACCGGTAAAGGGGACGTTCTCATCACTGTCTGTGATGAAAGAGAAGGGCGCATGATCTGCCGCGAGATCGAAGCGCTCGGGGAGAGGGCAGTCTATTTCCCTGAGATCGATTATCAGTTTTTCCGTGTTGATACAAAAAGTAAAGAGATACTCAGAAGCCGGACGCAGGTGTTGGCTGATCTGACGGCAGAGCATTCTGATTCAGGACGCATAGTAGTCGTGACGACGATCGGCGCCCTCATGGGTCCGGTGCTGGCCCCCGGTATGATTGCAGAAAGACTCACGACACTCAAGATAGACGATGAGATGGAAATCGGACAACTCTCAGACAGACTGACCGCTTGCGGCTATACACGTGTGCCGATCGTTGAGTCATTCGGTGAGTATGCGATCCGCGGCGGCATACTGGATGTATGGCCGCTGACAGAGGATCTTCCCTACCGACTGGAATGGTGGGGAGATGTGATCGATACGATCCGCTCATTTGATGCAGAGACACAGCGTTCGATCGAGCAAAAAGAAGAAGTCAGACTCTTTCCCGTCATGGATACGGATATCATGACATGGGGAATTGACAGGGCTGCATCGCTGTTTTCATATTTTGATCCGGAAAATGATCTGGTCATTTTGGATGAACCGGCCCGTTTGCGCGAGCAGGCTGAGGCTATTATACAGAAAAATGCTGAGGCAGAAGAGGGACTGCCGGCAGAGTTTTTGGCGTCCTTTGCAAAGATCACCAAGGCATGTACGGTTTTTTCCATGATCACTTTGTCTTCTCTGGAACGCCAGACGGCAGGCATCAAAAGCGCGGGAAGTTTCGCACTGGAGGCCCATCCCGTCGCCGGATACAACAGAAGCTTCGAAATGCTCACGCGCGATTTGAAACGCCTCAGAAAAGGCGGTGTACGCGTGGTGCTGCTCTCGCCGTCGGAGACGCGGGCAAAGCGCCTGGCAGCAGATCTGAGAGATTACGAGCTGGCGGCATTTTATGATCCGGCACAGGACCGCGAAGTACAAAACGGCGAAGTGCTTGTGACTACCGGGATGGTGGAGAACGGGTATGTCTATCCGGCACTCGGCTTTGAAGTGATCGCAGAGACGGATATCTTCGGGCAGGTGCGGCGCAAAAAGCATCCGAAGCGCAAAGGTCCGTCCCTTGATTTTACAGAGTTAAAGCCCGGAGACTATGTCGTTCATGAAAACCACGGCCTCGGTATCTACCGCGGGGTGGAGAAGATCGAGACGGAAGGAATCGTACGCGACTATATCAAAATCTCTTACGCGGACAAGGCATCGCTCTATGTTCCGGCTGGCAATCTGGATGTGATCCGCAAATACAGCGATGGGGAGGGCAAGCGCCCGAAGCTCAATAAACTCGGTTCAAACGAGTGGAGCGCTACAAAGAGCCGTGTACGGAAGGCAGTCGAAGAGGTGGCGGAAGATCTCGTTGCCCTCTATGCCGAGCGGCGCCAGCTGCAGGGGTTCGCTTTCTCACCGGACACACCGTGGCAGGGAGAGTTTGAAGAATTTTTCCCCTATGAAGAGACAGATGATCAGATGGTTGCGATCAGCGATGTCAAGCGCGATATGGAGAGCGCTCAGATCATGGATCGCCTGATTTGCGGAGATGTCGGTTACGGTAAAACAGAGGTGGCGTTGCGCGCTGCTTTTAAGGCGGTCCAGGACTCCAAACAGGTCGCGGTCCTGGTGCCGACCACCGTGTTGGCTGGGCAGCATTACCAGACATTCTGCCAGAGATTTGCGCATTTTCCGGTCAGGATCGCGCAGCTCTCACGCTTCACTCCGCCAGCGGAGCAAAAAAAGATTCTCAGGCTCATGGAGTCGGGACAGGTTGATATCGTGATCGGCACACACAGGCTGCTCAGCAAAGATATCGTGTTTAAAGATCTGGGACTTCTCGTCGTCGATGAGGAGCAGCGCTTCGGTGTGCAGGCGAAAGAGAAGATCAAAAAATGGCGCACGCAGGTCGATGTGCTGACTATGACGGCGACACCGATTCCGCGGACACTGCATATGTCTCTGGTCGGGATCCGTGATATGTCCGTACTGGAGGAGGCGCCGGCAGACCGCATGCCGGTCCAGACCTATGTGCTGGAGTATGACGCGGAACTGATCCGCGAAGCCATGGAGCGCGAGCTCGCGCGCGGCGGACAGGTCTACTATGTACACAACCGGGCGCGTGATCTGGCTGATTTGGCGGCCGGAATCCGAGTGATGATACCGAATGCGCGTGTTGCATACGCGCACGGGAAAATGACAGAGAATAAGATCGAACAGATCATGGCGGATTTTGTCCAGGGGGAGATCGATATTCTGGTGACCACGAC
>JAFWDW010000053.1 GCA_017515965.1 Lachnospiraceae bacterium | reverse complement strand
TGTCTTGCCAGCGATTCTGTTCTGCTCGGCGCTGTCGGCGGCCCGAAGTGGGATACGCTCCCGGGCAATATCCGCCCGGAGAAAGCGCTCCTGGGACTGCGCTCAGAACTTGAACTGTACACGAACCTTCGTCCCGCGAAGATCCAGCCTGCGCTGGCAGGCGCCTGTGTTCTGCGGGAGGATATCGCAAAGCGCGGATTTGATATTCTGATCGTCCGCGAGCTGACCGGCGGTATCTATTTCGGTGAGCGTGGCAGACGTGATTCTGAAGGCGGTGAGGAGGCGTACGATACCGAGCGGTACAATGTCGCAGAGGTTGAGCGCGTGGCACGCGTGGCCTTTGAGTCGGCGAGAAAACGCTCCGGCAAAGTGACCAGCATTGACAAGGCCAACGTTCTTGAGACTTCAAGGCTTTGGAGAGAGACAGTTCACAGACTCGCCGAGGAGTATCCGGATGTCGAGTTAAACGATATGCTTGTCGACAATGCGGCAATGCAGCTCGTGCGTGATCCGTCAGCATTCGATGTCATTGTCACGTCCAACATGTTTGGTGACATCCTCTCAGATGAGGCATCCCAGGTGACCGGTTCGATCGGCCTTCTGGCTTCGGCATCGCTCGGTGCTACAACGCGCGGCATGTACGAGCCGATACACGGCTCCGCACCGGATATCGCGGGTACGGGCAAGGCAAATCCGATCGCGACGATCCTGTCGGCGGCTATGATGCTGCGCTATTCGTTCGACCTTGGTAAAGAGGCCGACTGCATTGAGAAGGCAGTCGAAAAGGTACTGCTCGACGGATACCGGACTACGGATATTATGGAAGCGGACCGCAACGATACGCCGCTCAGCTGCAGGGAAATGACGGAAAAGATTCTGGAAGCTCTCGGAGGAAATGCGTGATGAGTATCAAAGGACTGACATTGGACAAGGTCTATCAGGCTTCATATGTATTGAAAGATGTGGCCCGCAAGACCGACCTGATCTATTCTCCGCATTTCTCGGGAAAGAACCAGGTATATTTAAAGACGGAAAATCTTCAAGCGACAGGCTCATTCAAGTTGCGCGGCGCGTATTTTAAGATTTCCCAGCTGACTGAGGAGCAGAAAAAAGCCGGCATTGTAGCGTGCAGCGCCGGTAACCACGCGCAGGGTGTGGCACTCGGCGCAACCCATGCGGGAGCTAAGGCGATTATCTGTATGCCTGACATTGCTCCGATCAGCAAGGTTGAGGCGACCAAGGCGCTCGGCGCTGAGGTGAGGCTGGTCAGAGGTACTTATGACGACGCTTATGACTATGCTGTGAAGCTTGTCGAGGAGACCGGCGCGACTTTCGTCCACCCATTCAACGATCCGGATGTCATGGCCGGACAGGGGACGATCGGACTGGAGATCCTGGATCAGCTGGATGATGTCGATGCGATCGTGGTTCCGGTCGGCGGCGGCGGACTGATCTCAGGTCTGGCCTACGCGGTCAAACAGCTCAAGCCGAGCATCAAGGTCTATGGTGTGCAGGCAAAGGAAGCGGCCAGCATGGTCAAGAGCTACCATCAGGATAAGCTGGTCAATCTGGAGAGAGTGGCTACTTTTGCGGATGGTATCGCGGTCAAGAATCCCGGTGATTTAACCTTCTCGGTGATCGGTGAGTATGTCGATGACATGATCAGTGTTACAGAGGATGAGATCGCGGCGGCGATCCTGGCCTTGATCGAAAAGCAGAAGCTGATCACAGAGGGAGCAGGAGCTGTCGGTATGGCAGCGATCATGTTTGACAAGATTCCGCTGGAGGGTAAGAATATAGTCTGTCTGCTCTCGGGCGGCAACATCGATGTCAACATCCTCTCGCGCGTGATCACACGCGGTCTGGTTACCAGCGGACGTATGGCGACCTTCGTCATCATGCTGGAAGACAAACCGGGACAGCTTGTGGATGTCAGTTCGATCATCGCGGAGTGCGGCGGTAATGTTGTTTCCGTCCATTACGAGGGATCGGACGCGAATATGGCCATTTCAAGCTGTATTCTAAGATTGAATGTAGAGACAAGGGATTTTGAGCAGATCGAAAAGATCCGCAGAACATTTGAGGAAAAGGGATTTAAGCTAACTGAGTAAATATAGGAGGGATCAACAATGAGTTACAATTTTCCGGCAACCAGAACAACCAATCCGAAGGAGAAACCTGATCAGTCTGATCTCGGCTTCGGCCGTTATTTTACAGATCATATGTTCATCATGGATTACGATGAAGGTGAAGGATGGCATGACGGACGCATCGTCCCCTACGGCCCCATTTCACTGGATCCGGCAAGCTGTGTGCTGCACTATTCACAGATGATGTTCGAGGGTATGAAAGCATACAAATCCGCTGACGGCCATGTCATGCTTTTCAGACCGGAGATGAATGCGAAGAGACTGAACCGCACGAACGAGCGTATGTGCATTCCGCCGATGGATGAGGAGCTTTTCCTTGAGGCGGTCAAGGCGATCGTTCTGTACGAAGAAGACTGGATCCCGACCTATCCGGGAACCGCTCTGTACATCCGTCCCTATATCATTTCAGACGAGATCAGCTTTTCAGTCGAGCCGTCCAAGCACTATCACTTCTATATCATTCTGACACCGGTCGGTGCCTACTATGATATCAACCGCGGCGGTCTGACCGGCAGCCACATCTATGTCGAAGATGAATATGTCCGTGCAGCAGTCGGCGGCACCGGCTTTGTCAAGTGCGGCGGCAACTATGCGGGCGGCATGCGCGCGACAGTCAACGCACTGGCGAACGGCTGTAAGGAAGTGCTCTGGCTCGATGCCAAAGAGAAGAAATATGTTGAGGAAGTCGGTACTTCCAACGCATTCTTTATGATCAACGGCGAAGTGATCACAGCGCCTCTGTACGGATCAATCCTTCCGGGCATCACGCGTGATACGACCATCCAGCTGCTCAAGAGCTGGGGCATTACAGTCAGAGAAGAGCGCCTGGCTATCGAAGATGTCAAAAAGGCGAGTGAAGACGGAACGCTTGATGAAGTCTGGGCGACCGGTACAGCCTGCATTATTTCCCCGATCGGTGTTCTGCGCTACAAGGGCGAAGATATCGTGATCAACGGCGGCGGAGTCGGCGAAGTTTCCCAGAAACTCTATGACACGATCTACGGCATCCAGACGGGTGCGATTCCGGATGAGTTCGGTTGGACGGTTACGATCAAGTAATTTTTGAGATATTGTGACCAGCGGAGACGACGCTGCCAGACGGCAGCGCCGTCATCTTGCTGTTTTAAGCTTTTGCATAAGCCTTCATTTTTATGGTAAAATATTCTTTTGGGAACATGGTAAAAAGGGGGTTGAATCAAGACGAATGAGAGGAGCAGATAGTATGAAAAAAGTACTGAGTTTACTGGCACTTTGTCTGACAGCTGCCGTGATCATGGGCGGTTGCGGATCATCCTCCGGCGCTGTATCAAACAAGTACATTACGATCAACAAATATGACGGCCTCGAGGTGGATGCAGTCGAGGACAGCACTGTGACGGACAAGAAAGTTGATGAATATATCGAGTCACAGCTTGCAACACTGACTACTTCCAAAACAGAGGTACCGGATCGGCCGATCGAAAAGGGAGATACGATCCTGCTTGACTGCTCGGCGGCCGATGCAGATGGAAATGTGCTTGACGGCACGGTTCTCACCGATTATGAACTGGAAATTGGGTCCAATTCGTTTATTGCAGGATGGGAAGATGCCTGCATCGGAAAGCCTTTCGGTCAGGAGTTTACTTTTGATTTACAATTCCCGGAGGGATATGGGTCAGAAGAGATTTCCGGCAAGAACGCGACCTGGACAGTCACTGCAAAAGCGCTTGTCACAGGTGAGGAAAAGGCTGAACTGACAGATGAAAATGCCAAGAAACTCGCTGCCTACGATGATCTTGACGTCTCCACAGTTGATGATTATAAGAAGGCTGTCAAAGAGATGCTCTCCGAGCAGTATGAGACCAATACGCATGACACTCTGGAGATGGAAGTCTGGGAAGCCGTGATGAAAGAGACGGAAGTCAAAAAGTATCCGGACGGTGCGATCGATAAGAAGGTCGATGCTTATCTCCAGACATACAAGGATATGGCTGAAGCCTATGGCATGTCTTTTGAAGATTTCCTGAGCCAGAATGGCATGGATGAGGAACAGGTCAACAAAGAGCTGAAATCGGCAGCAGAGGAGGCAGTCAAAAAAGAGCTTATCACGGAGCTGCTTCTCGATGAGCTCAAGATCAAGATCAGCAAGGATGACTACACGAAGAAGTATGAGGAGTTTGCCAAGAAATACGGCTTCAGCGATGTGGATTCTTTTCTGAAAGAAGCCGGAGAGGATGAGGCAAAAGAGCTGGTCGACGAGGCATACGTGGCTGACTGGCTGATCGAGCACTGCAAACAGGTGAAAAAAGCAGACGACTCAAAGGATGAGGCAGAGGGTAATTCCGACGCTGAACCAGCCGCTGAGCCAGCTGCGGAACCGGCTGAGGAGCCTGCCGAGAGTGCTGAGCCCGAGGCAGAAACAGAGAACACAGAGGGACAGGAGTCAAACGGAGAGACCGTACAGGAAGATAAGGCAGCCGGCGATTCCATGAAGAATTAAAAAGCGGGGTGCTGTCATGAAACAGTATGATGTCATCATCATAGGCTCGGGTCCGGGAGGTATTTTCTCGGCCTATGAACTGATCAAGAAAAAGCCCGGAATGAAGATCGCCGTATTTGAAGGCGGCGGACCGCTCTCAGAGCGTCGCTGTCCGATCGACGGCGTGAAAGTGAAAAAGTGTATCGGATGCCCGACCTGTTCAATCATGAAAGGGTTCGGCGGCGCCGGCGCTTTTTCGGACGGAAAATACAATATTACCAATGATTTCGGCGGTACGCTCTACCAGCATATCGGCTATGAGGAAGCATTGGAACTGATGCGCTATGTGGACGATATCAATGTCGCGCACGGCGGTCAGGATACTAAGCTCTATTCGACAAGCGATGATGAGTTCAAAAAGCGCTGCATGCAGAACAAGCTCAAGCTTCTCGACGCATCCGTGCGCCATCTGGGCACGGACATCAATTTTGTCGTCCTGACGCAGCTCTATGATGAGCTTAAGGATCAGGTTGACTTCTATTTCAATACGGATGTCAGAGAATTAGAACATGACGATGGTATTTACACCGTCACTTATGATGACGGCACGGCACAGGCGCCTTACTGCATCGTCTCAGTCGGACGAAGCGGCAGCAAATGGATGGAGCAGGTATGCAAGAAGCTGGAGATCCCGACCTGTTCGAACCGCGTTGACCTGGGTGTGCGTGTAGAGCTTCCGGCAGTGATTTTTGAGGAGATTACAGATGCCCTCTATGAGAGCAAGATCGTCTACAGAACTGAAAAGTTCGAGGACAATGTGCGTACGTTCTGCATGAACCCGCACGGCATCGTTGTCAATGAGAATACCAACGGGATCGTGACAGTCAACGGGCACAGCTTTGAAGACCCACAGAAGCAGACAGAGAACACGAACTTTGCACTTCTGGTGGCCAAACGCTTCTCCGTACCGTTCAAAGACAGCAACGGCTACGGCGAGAGTATTGCGCGCCTGTCTAACATGATCGGAGGCGGTGTCATCGTACAGCGTTTCGGAGATCTGGAGAGAGGACGCAGGTCAACGGTCAAGAGGATCGAGGAAGGACTGGTGCGTCCGACACTCGCGGCAACGCCCGGCGATTTATCCCTCGTTCTTCCCAAGCGTATCCTCGACGGTGTGATCGAGATGATCTACGCCCTCGATAAGATCGCGCCTGGAACAGCCAATGACGACACGCTGCTCTACGGCGTGGAAGTTAAGTTTTACAATATGGAAGTTGAGCTCGATGAGCATTTGGAGACCAAGTATCACGGGCTTTATATCATCGGCGACGGAAGCGGCGTGACCCACTCTCTGTCGCACGCATCCGCCAGCGGTGTCTATGTCGCCCGCCGGATTGCCGATGGAAAATAGCGGTTATACAGCGCCGGGAAGTCAGCATCATTCCGCTGCACCCCGGCCCACTCCGCTGAACTATCTGCCAACTTCGACTAGGCGCCCGGCAGGCTCGCGCATGATTTGCTCGCAAGCCGACCGCCAAGTCTTCGTAGCCAGAGGATTTCAGCTGCGTTCCATGCCTAATCGCTGCAGCGGAACGGCGCTGACTTCCCGGCACGCATAAACGTATTGAAATAATCAGCAAGAAAGGGAACATGAGTATGTACAAACCGGTATCGACAGACCTGGATTTCGTGGGACGTGAACACGACGTCGAAAAATTCTGGGATGAGAATCAGATCTTTGAGGAGAGTATCAAAGAGAGAGAAGGAGACGAGAGCTATGTCTTTTATGACGGCCCGCCGACAGCCAATGGCAAGCCGCATATCGGACATGTGCTGACGCGTGTCATCAAGGATATGATTCCACGCTATCATACCATGAAAGGGAAGATGGTCCCCCGTAAGGCGGGATGGGACACACACGGTCTGCCGGTGGAGATAGAAGTCGAGAAGAAACTCGGCCTCGACGGAAAAGAGCAGATCGAGGAGTACGGACTGGCTCCCTTCATTAATCACTGCAAGGAGAGTGTCTGGCAGTACAAGGGCATGTGGGAGGATTTCTCCGCAAAGGTCGGTTTCTGGGCCGATATGGAAAACCCGTATGTCACCTATCACGATGATTATATCGAATCCGAGTGGTGGGCACTGAAGAAGATCTGGGAGAAGGGTCTTCTCTACAAGGGCTACAAGGTCGTCCCGTACTGTCCGCGCTGCGGCACACCGCTCTCCAGCCACGAAGTAGCGCAGGGTTACAAGGATGTCAAGGAACGCTCTGCGATCGTCCGCTTTAAATTGCGTGACGAGGACACTTATGTACTCGCATGGACGACCACACCGTGGACGCTTCCCAGCAACGTCATGCTCTGTATGAACCCGAATGAGACCTATGCGAAAGTCAAGGCGATCGACGGCTACACCTATCTGATGGCTGAAGCGCTGCTCGACACCGTGCTCGGGCCGCTCAAGGAGAAAGAAGAGTACAAAGACAGTGATGAGCCGGCTTACGAGGTGATTTCCACTTGCCAAGGCAAGGATCTGGAATATGTGCCGTACGAGCCGCTGTTTGATTTTACAGGTAAATGTGTCAAGGGTGAGAACAAGGCATTCTTCATCGTGTGTGATGACTATGTCACGCTGACAGACGGTACCGGTGTTGTTCACTGCGCGCCGGCCTTCGGTGAAGACGATGCCCGCGTAGGACGCAAGTACAATATTCCGCTCGTGCAGTTGGTCGATGCCGAGGGCCATATGACTGAAGAGACAGACTGGCCGGGCGTTTTCGTCAAAGATGCGGATCCGATGGTACTGCGTGATCTTGAAGCGGCAGGCAAGCTCTTTGCGGCGCCTGTCTTCGAGCATAGCTACCCGCACTGCTGGCGCTGCGGCACACCGCTGATCTATTATGCGCGCGAGTCATGGTTCATCGAGATGACCGCAGTCAAAGATGACCTCATCCGCAACAACAACATGATCAACTGGATCCCGGAGAGCATCGGCAAGGGCCGTTTTGGCGACTGGCTTGAAAATGTACAGGACTGGGGTCTTTCAAGAGACCGCTACTGGGGCACGCCGCTCAATATCTGGGAGTGCGAGGAGTGCGGTCACCGTCATTCGATCGGATCACGCGCCGAGTTGGCCGAGATGTCCGATAACTGGAAGGAAGGCACGGAACTGCACCGTCCGTACATCGATGAGATCACGATCAAATGTCCGAAGTGCGGCAAGACGATGCACCGTGTGCCGGAAGTGATCGACTGTTGGTTTGACTCCGGCGCGATGCCGTTTGCGCAGCATCACTATCCGTTTGAGAATAAGGAACTCTTTGAGGAGCAGTTCCCGGCTGATTTCATCAGCGAGGCGGTCGATCAGACCCGCGGATGGTTCTACTCGCTGCTCGCGATCTCGACACTGATCTTCAACAAGCCGTGCTACCGCAACTGTCTGGTGCTCGGACATGTACTCGATGAGAACGGCGAGAAAATGAGTAAATCCAAGGGCAATGCGGTCGATCCGTTCGAGGCCCTCGAGGAATACGGCGCAGACGCGATCCGCTGGTACTTCTATGTCAACAGCGCGCCGTGGCTGCCCAACCGCTTCTACGGCGATGCCGTACGCGAGGGACAGCGTAAGTTCATGGGCACACTGTGGAACACTTACGCGTTCTATGTGCTCTATGCGAACATCGATGAGTTCAATCCGCTGGAGTATGAGCTGGACAAGGCATCCCTGACACAGATGGACAGATGGGTCCTCTCCAAGCTCAATACGGTCGTCGGACAGGTCGATGACAATCTGGCAAATTACAGAATCCCGGAAGCGGCCAGAGCACTGCAGGGTTTTGTGGAGGATCTCTCCAACTGGTATGTGCGCCGCTGCCGTGAGCGTTTCTGGGCCAAGGGTATGGAGCAGGATAAGATCAATGCTTACATGACTCTGTACACAGCGCTTGTCACCATCGCAAAGGCTGCCGCGCCGATGATCCCGTTCATGACAGAGTCTATTTACCAGAATCTGGTGCGCAGTATCGATGAGACGGCGCCGAAGAGCATTCACCTGTGTGACTTCCCGGTCGTTGATGAGTCGATGATCGATCAGGAACTCGAGGAGAAGATGGATCTTGTGCTTCAGATCGTCACGATTGGCCGTGCATGCCGTAACGAGGCGAACATCAAGAACCGCCAGCCGATCGGGCGCATGCTTGTCGGATGTGATGAAGAACTGAGCGATGATTTCGTGCAGATCATCACCGAGGAGTTGAATGTCAAGACGCTGGAGTTCGCAGAGGATGCGAGCCAGTTTATCGACTATGAGTTCAAGCCGCAGATGAGGATCCTCGGACCAAAATACGGGAAGCTTCTCGGTGCAATTCGCCAGGCACTCGCATCTCTTGACGGAGCGAAGGCTATGGCAGAACTCAAGGAGACCGGAACGCTGACGATCGATGCGGGCGGCGAGCAGATCGCGCTCACTGAGGAAGAGCTTCTCATCAGTACCAAGCAGATGGAAGGATTTGTATCCGGACAGGATCGCGGGGTCACGGTCGTTCTCGATACAAACCTGACGCCGGAACTGCTCGAGGAGGGCTTTGTGCGTGAGGTGATCAGCAAGGTGCAGACGATGCGCAAAGAAGCCGGTTTTGAGGTGACAGACCATATCCGCCTGACCTGCACGGGCAGCGATAAGGTAGAAACCATTGTTGGTCATAACAAAGAAACGATCGGTGCGGAAGTATTGGCCGATGAAGTGCTGGTGGCAGAACCTGCCGGCTATACGAAAGAATGGAAAATAAACGGAGAGGAAGCGTCATTAGGCGTTGAGAAGGTTTGAAATTCTATGATGGATAGAGAATTGTTTCTAAAGCAAGTAAAAAGTAACGTAAAAACACTATACCGCCGTTCAATTGACGAGGCGTCAAAACAGCAGCTCTTCCAGGGAGTCAGCTATGCGATCAAAGATGATATCATCAATGACTGGATCGCGACCCAGGAGCAGATCGATAAGCAGGACGCAAAGACGGTCTACTATATGTCAATGGAATTTTTGATCGGCCGTCTGCTGGGCAACAACCTCGTAAATATGGGCGCTTATGACGATGCGCGTGAAGCGCTGCGCACCATCGGTGTCGATCTGAACGCGGTAGAAGATCAGGAGCCTGATCCCGCGCTCGGAAACGGCGGTTTGGGGCGTCTGGCAGCTTGTTTCCTCGACTCTCTGTCGACTCTCGGCTATCCGGCATATGGATGCGGCATTCGTTATCACTACGGAATGTTCAAGCAGAAGATCGAGAACGGCTATCAGAAGGAAGTGCCGGATGAATGGATCAAGAATCGTTATCCGTTTGAGATCCGCCGGGATGAATACGAGACAGAGGTCAGATTCGGCGGTACGATCCGCGAGGAAAATGATCCGAAGACAGGACGCACTCATTTCGTTCAGGAAAACTACGCTTCTGTCATGGCTGTTCCCTACGATCTGCCGATCGTGGGTTACGGCAACCATGTCGTCAACACTCTGCGTATCTGGGATGCGCATGCGAAGACAGAGTTCTCGCTGGATGATTTCGATAAGGGCGATTACCGCAAGGCGGTTGAGCAGGAGTATCTGGCTCGGACGATCTCGGAAGTTCTCTATCCGAATGATTCGCACTATGTCGGCAAAGAGCTTCGATTAAAGCAGCAGTATTTCTTTGTCTCAGCCAGCTTGCAGACGATCATCAAGAAATATAAGAGAAAGCACAGAGACTTAAGCGGCCTGCCGGATAAAGTGGTCATCCAGATGAATGACACGCATCCGACCATCACGGTGCCGGAGCTGATGCGTCTTCTTGTCGATGAGGAGCATCTTACATGGGATGAGGCGTGGGATATCGTCTCCAGAACATGTGCTTATACCAACCACACCATCATGTCCGAGGCGCTTGAAAAGTGGCCGATCGACCTGTTCGAGAAGCTTCTTCCGCGCGTCTACCAGATCGTTCAGGAGATCGACAAGCGCTTTAAGGAAAAGATCCGCGCAGCCTTCCCGGGCGATGAAGAAAAGGTCAAGAGGATGGCGATTCTCTATGACGGACAGGTGCGCATGGCCAATATGGCGATCTGTGCTTCATTCTCTGTCAACGGTGTGGCAAGGCTCCATACCGAGATTCTGAAAAAAGAGACATTGCATGACTTCTATGATCTGGAACCGTATAAGTTCAATAACAAGACCAATGGCATCACCCAGAGGCGTTTCCTGCTCCATGGAAATGAACGCCTGGCAACATGGGTGAGCAGTCTGATCGGACCGGAGTGGGTGACGGATCTTTCACAGATGGAGAAACTTAATGCATTTGTCGATGATGAGGATAAACAGAAGGAGTTTGCCGCGATCAAGCGCGCCAACAAGGAACGCCTCGCCGCTTATATTCTGAAACATAACCACATCGAAGTCGATCCGAATTCTATTTTTGATGTACAGGTCAAGCGTCTGCACGAGTATAAGAGACAGCTTCTCAATATCCTGCATATCATTTATCTGTATGATCAGATCAAGCGCAATCCGCAGATGCGGTTTATCCCGCATACATTTATCTTCGGTGCAAAGGCGGCAGCCGGTTATGTGCGGGCTAAAGAGACGATCAAACTGATCAATTCGGTCGCTGAAGTCATCAACAATGATCCGACGATCGGCGGCAAGATGAAGGTGGTCTTCATCGAGGATTACCGTGTCAGCAATGCGGAGATCATTTTTGCGGCAGCTGATGTCAGCGAGCAGATCTCCACAGCCTCCAAGGAGGCATCCGGCACCGGCAATATGAAGATGATGCTCAACGGTGCCGTGACACTCGGCACGATGGACGGCGCCAATGTCGAGATCGTCGAGCAGGTCGGTGAGGACAATGCGTTTATCTTCGGTCTGTCCTCAGATGAGGTTATCAATTACGAGAACAACGGCGGATACGATCCCATGCAGCTGTACATGTCCGATCCCGATATCCGGTTCGTTCTCGATCGCCTGGTGGACGGTACATTCGCCCACGGCGATACCGAGACCTACCGCGATCTGTATCAGTCGCTGCTGTACGGCAAAGAGCATGAGGCGGCCGATCCGTATTTCATCCTGAAGGATTTCAAGGCCTATGATGAAGCGCGCAGAAGAATGCGTGAGGCGTATGCCGACAGACCGGCCTGGGTCAAGATGGCTATGAAGCAGGTCGCGCATGTCGGAATGTTCTCCTCTGACAGAACGATACTCGAGTATATCAACGATATCTGGCATGTCGATAAACTGGATCCGATAGAGGGAGAAGAG
>JAFWDW010000052.1 GCA_017515965.1 Lachnospiraceae bacterium | reverse complement strand
GACGCCCTTCTTGTTTCTCTGACGGGCCGCGATCAGCTGCGGTGCGAGATCCTGGACCGTCTTGTACAGACCATACTCTTTGTCGTATCCCTTGGCGTGAGCAAGCTTCTGGACATAACCCTCCAGCACTTCCGCACGTGGATCGGATACAGTGTAAATCGCATGTCCGATACCATAGATCAGGCCCTTTTTATCAAAGACTTCCTTGTTCAGGATCGCCTCTAGATATGCCTTGACCTCATCGATGTCCTCCCAGTCGGCAACCTCTGCCTTGATGGCCTCGAACATCTGGATCACCTTGATGTTGGCGCCGCCGTGTTTGGGTCCCTTGAGTGATGCCAGAGCGGCGGCAATCGTCGAGTAAGTGTCCGTGCCGGAGGAGGTGACGACGTGTGTGGTAAATGTCGAGTTGTTACCACCGCCGTGATCCATGTGGAGCACCATCGCCATATCGAGGACCTTCGCCTCCAGCGCCGAGAACTCTCTGTCCTCGCGTAGCATCATCAGGATGTTTTCCGCTGTCGAAAGCTCGGGCTTCGGAGCGTAAATGAACAGATCCTGTCCGTGATGATAGTTGTAGGCGTGATAGCCGTAGACCATCAGCATCGGGAACTGGGCGATCAGATTGATGCTCTGGCGCATGACATTTGACAGAGACGTGTCGTCCGCATATGGGTCATACGTGTAGAGCGACAGGATCGAGCGAGACAGCGAGTTCATCATGTCACGGCTCGGCGCCTTCATGATAATATCGCGGACGAAGTTCGGCGGAAGACGTCTGCAGGATATCAGCAGATCGCGGAAATCATTCAGCTTCTGCTGCGTCGGAAGCTCACCGAAAAGCAACAGATACGCCGCCTCCTCAAAGCCGCCGAAATCCTCCAGGTTCTCAAATCCGTGAACCAGCTCTTTGATATTGTAACCGCGATAGTAGAGATTGCCGGGGCGGGGAACCACTTTCCCGTCCACGACCTCCTTGGCATTTACGTCTGAGATATTGGTCAGACCGGTCAGAACACCCTCGCCTGTCGAATCGCGCAGACCCTGCTTGACGTCGTATTTGACGTAAAGCTCTTTGTCGATCGCGTTGTGCTTGCGGCTGAGCTCCGATAATTCTTCGATCCTGGGCGTCAGTCCAAACAACCCTTTGTTCATTTTGTAATTCCTCCTTATAAGGCCAATTGCTGCGCCTCCCGCCCGTTTGCGGGCACCGCGCAGTCATCCAGTCTAATAGTCATTATACAGAGAATTTGCAATCATAGCAAATGAATTTAGGCTCAGTGTCTCTCCCCTCTGTGCCGGATCCACGCCTGCTGCCGCAAGCGCTTTACCGATCTGTTCTTTCGTAAAGCGCTCTGCCAGCCCGTTTGACAGACTGTTGAGCAGGGTCTTGCGCCGCTGGTTAAACGCCGCGCGTACGACCGCAAAGAGCAATGCCTCGTCTTTTACTTCAGCTCCCGGCTCGCTTCTTCTCCGCAAGGAAATTACACAGGATCCGACCTTCGGGCGCGGATAAAAACAGTTGAGAGGGACGAAAGCCGCTATTTCCGGCTCAGCATAATATTGTACCGCCACGGAGAGCGACCCGTAATCCTTTGTACCGGGCACCGCCTGCATGCGGCGGGCGACTTCCTCCTGTACCATAAGGACCATCTGCGATACAAACGGTGCTTCCTCCAGGATCTTCATGACAAGGGGTGACGTGATATTGTACGGGAGATTGGCGACCATCTTGACCTTCTCATAAGGCGCGGTCATCTTACGCATCTCCTCCGCGCTTACCTCCAGCACATCACGGCTGATGACTGTGACGTTCGGGTACGGCGCCAATGTCTTTTCGAGGACTTCAACCAGATGCCGGTCGATCTCAATGGCAAGGACTTTCCCTGCTCCCTCGGCGAGTTCCTGCGTCAGTGTCCCGATGCCGGGGCCGACCTCGATCACTGCCTCGTCGGGATGCAGATCGGCCGCCGCCGTGATCTTGGCGAGAACATGCGGATCGATCAGAAAATTCTGCCCGAATTTCTTTTGAAACCGGATCTGATTCTCCTGTACGATCCTCTTGGTGTTCGCCAGTATTCTGTCAGATGTGAAAGAGTTCTCGTGCATTCTGCTCGGTCCTCTCAATAACCTCTTCCTCAGTGATTCCCTTGAGCGATGCGATCATTCGTGCCACATAGATCAGCCGGGTCGAGTCATTGCGTCTGCCCCGGAAGGGATCCGGAGACAGATACGGCGCGTCCGTCTCTAAGATCACATAGTCCAGCGGGATCTGCGCGATGACTTCCTTTGCCTTCCTGCCGTTCTTAAAAGTCACGACACCGCCCATACCGATGTAATACCTCAGATCGATATAGCGCTTGGCCATTTCGGCTGAGGCGGAAAATGCATGGATCACGCCGCGCGCATCTCCTTTGTGTGCGCTGACCAGATCCCAGGTATCCTGCGCAGCATCACGGCTATGCACCGCGATCGGGAGTCCGACTTCATTCGCAAGCTCCATCTGGCGGACAAACCACTCCTGCTGCACATCGTGCGGTTCGACATCGTTGTGGTAATCAAGCCCGATCTCTCCGATTGCGACGACCTTCTCCTCTTCCAGCGCCCATTTGCGCAGCTGCGCCATCTTTTGATCGTCCAGACACCCTACCTCATCCGGGTGAAGACCGACAGCTGCGTAGATAAAATCCCATTTATG
>JAFWDW010000051.1 GCA_017515965.1 Lachnospiraceae bacterium | reverse complement strand
TGGCTGACATCGTGACCGCCGGCGTCGTTCCGGAACAAATGCTGTATGAATGATTTCGCTGACTGGATGATGCTTTCGTCCATATCTCCGGCTTCTCCCTCATATTAAACTATATCAGAAAAGCAAGCCTCCGTATATCTTTTTTTACATAAAAAAAGAACCGCTGCATGGTGGAATGCAGCGGCTCTTTTTGCAAACATTTAAGTTCGCTTAGTGAAGAAATGATTGCCTATTTCGCCGGGGCGAAAAGGAACATCAGATAACGAACAAACGCATAGAGCGTTGTGATCGTTGCGATGATCGTCTCAATCAGCACGATGGGCTTTAAGAACGGCATCGGGCTGCCCATGTTCATCGAGCACATCATCAGCTGTTTGGAAGCGATGGCTGCGATAACAAACGGGAATGTGTAGGCTGCATAGCTCGGGAAAAACGGGAGCTTTAAGTACTGCAGGAACTTGATCAGTGCAAATACAAACAGGATCGTTGCGATCACCCACAGAACTTTGAGCAGCGGCAGTGATTTCGGCATCACAGACTGGATGTACCCTGCGATACACAGACTGATCGGTGCACTGTAGATGCAGATCAGCGGCTTAGCGGGATCCGGAGCCGGAATGTTCGCATAGCGCACAGTTGCGATGATCATCATGATGATGACAGTGATCAGACCAAACCAGAATGTCACGGTGCCGAGACCGGTTGCTTCGTATGCCGGAGCTGTCATAGCTGTCATGGCGATACCGGCATAGACGATGAAATAGCTGGCAAAGATCTTCGCAAGGTCAAGCTTGACGATGTACTTCGCTGTGACATAGATGATCAGAACAACGTGAATAGCGAACGCAAGGTACCAGATCACTGTGGAAACACCTTTCAGCCACGGCTTGAAATAGACGCTGCAGAGCATCAGAGCCATGGGGAACGTCGCAAAAACTGTCGCCATGATCGGATTTTTCATATTTTCCTTAAACTTGCCGAAATCAGCGATCACGCTGATGATAAACAGAATCAACAGGATTGTGGCGACAACGCCGCAGGCCATGCGAACGCCTTCAGAGTAGGACTGAAGAAGGTTGCCGAGGCCGTACAGACCCAGGATGACACCACAAATCGGAATAGGCATTTTCTTAAGCATTTTCAAATCCTTTCTATCTCTTTATGCAGTCTGCGGGGCAACAGGTGTCTTCAGATACTCTTCATAGGTGAGAACTTTGATCTCGCCTGTGGTCGGAATACCGAGCTCGCGGGCTGCCAGTTCAGCTGTCTTGGCTGCGCACATACCTGTGTAGTAGATGCACTGTGACTTGTGCTGGCCTTCTGCCATCTTGAACTCTTTTGTCAGGATGCGGCAGCAGGCTACCTTCTTTGTGTTGTTCTCTCTGAACCAGTCATGCAGCTCATGTGTAAGTGCCAGACATTTGACAGATGCAGGATCCATCGGTCCCTTCTGCTCGCTGCGGCCGAAAAGCATGCCGAGCGCAAGAACGCCGCCGTTGAGAGCGCCGCAGAAGCAGCCTGATTTGCCGACGCAACTGACATACCGGATGCCATGCCGATTACTTCTCTCGGAACATCAACCTTAAAATGATCGATGATTACATCCATAACAGCTTCACAGCAGTAAAATCCCTTGCGGAAAGACTCTTCTGCGTCTGCCTGTACCTTGCTCAGATCGATTGATGTAGCTTTAACTTCCATGTTTCTCCTCCTTTATGTAACTCAAATAATGTATTACGAGACTCTTGACTTATTTTATAATACCACTCGCCCCTGCTTCAGTATATCAACAGTTCATAGGCACCTATCAACTAAATGTTTAATAAATCTATTAAAAACTGCTATAGGTCTTTCCTACAGCAGTTTCTGTGTCTGGTATTCGGCGATGTAATCGATATAATCCTGAACGCCTTTGCTCCTCGTCCGCCCTTTCCGGGTGATCATATAGAGCGGCCATTTGAGATCCTCCTTGAAAGGAATCGCCCGCAGATTCTGATAATTGAATTCCTTCATGACATGCTCGAGGATGATGGTATTGGCTTTACGATCAGCACAGAGCACAAGGCTCCTTAAGATCCCGCCGGTACGCATCAGCACGGACGGGGACGCCCCGCTCTTTTCCCACTCATCCAGAATGATATGCGTTGTCGCAAAATTGTCATTGCGCAGCGTCAGGGGCTCCTCACAGATCTCGGAAACCGATACGCTCTCGCGGTCATAGAAGCGGCTTTCATCGTGCGCAACAAAGAAGATCTGTTCCTCATACATCTTGATCGCGTCACATTTATTAAAATCACAGCTCGCCGTAAAACCGATGTCAAGCTCGCCCCGCACCACAAATTCTTCGACAGTCAGATCGGGCAGCTCCATGTATTCAACACGATACTGCTGATTAAGCTCCTGGAATCGAAGCGGCACATCGGTGGCCAGACCTCTGAGCGCACCGAACGCATATCCCAGGCGCACAGACCCCTCCTGCTGCTGGCGGATCTCCTCCAGTTCACGCAGACCGTCCTCATAGTGGTCGATCATTTTGACTGCGTGTTCCCTAAAGGCCTTGCCGGACGCAGTCGGATAAGTGCCCGCACGGCTGCGGACAAACAACTCGGCTCCCAGTTCTTTTTCCAGTTTACTGATCACATTGCTGAGTCCCTGCGGCGTGATGAAAAGTTGCTCTGCCGCCAGATTAATGCTTTCGCATTCATAGACTTTTAAGAAAAAACGGATATCTCTCGTGTTCATTGCAGCCTCCGATATTGCTCCAACAGCACACTTTCCTGCTCCTATTCTATCATAGGTCATTTAAATAAACCAATTGAATAACATGATAGAAGCAGGCCTTATATCCATAAACAGAATGAATATCTACAGAATCCTGATGAACTCCTCCCGGATATCGGCAAACTGCTCGTCCTGCATGCCGAAATCCCTCTCCTTGTATGTCCAAAGCGCGCGTCCGATCCCATGCTTGTTCATGACCGCGTGAATGTCCTTAAGCCAGCGCAGCTTATCCGCGTTGTCAGCCAGATCGATCACGCCGTACTCGCCGCAGTAGAGCGGCACATCGTCCTTCGCAGCCTTCTCGATCGCCGGCGCGAAAATATCTTCAAAGAACGCCTCGCCGATCTCCCGGATACCTTCCGTTTGAACCCCTCCGGTCACTTCAGCGTCGAGCATCTCACCCGCCGCACGGTATTCTTTAAGCGTTCTCGGATAACCGATCCTGAAATCCTCCGGCATCCCGTCGACCCAGTATGCCCCCTGATGGGTAAAGATCAAAGGTTCATAGCAGTGGAAATTGTATATGATACCCTCTGTCGTCGGGAGATCAAGCAACGGCACCGTAAGCACGCTGTTGTAGCACACGCCGCCGATCACCAGACGGCAGTCCGGAATGATGCTACGCATCAGTTTGATATACCTGCCGGCCAGATCATTCCATGCCTGCGCGACATCATAGAGCACGATCTCATTGAGCGGCTCAAACGCTATCTGATCCGCGTGATCCTTAAAGCGCTCCGCAATCTCGCGCCACAGATTCAGAAACCGCGCCTGCAGTGCTTCATCGTAGAAAAATGCCCGCCGGTCCATATCTTTAAGCGGATCAAATGAGTATCCGTAGCACTCATGCAGATCGATCAACATGTTTAACCCGCGGTCCGCGCACCAGCGCCGGCAGTCCTCCAGATGCTTAAAGCCTGCCTCCAGGACATTTCCCTCTTCATCTTCGAGCACATTGTAATCGACCGGGACCCGCACATGGTCAAAGCCCAGCGCCGCGATCTCCTCAATGTCTTCCTCTGTGATAAAGGTGTTGAAATACTCTTCATCCCTGCGGTAATACTGTGAGATCCAACCGCCCAGATTCACGCCTTTTTGAAATCCTTCAAACCGTTTCATAATGCCTCCCGGAGCACTCACTGCTCCTGCCGGTACAATACGAACCCGCCTCTGTTTTTCCAGCCGCTATCCCACAGCACACGCAGATCCAGCCATTCATAGCCGCTGTAGGTCACCGCCTTGACCATCAGTGTCTCTTCCCGCTCCTCATATCCATTTATCAGAAACCAGTGCCAGATATACTCCTTCATCGCCTTATAGTAGTGATTAAGCACGAGCGTCGGAATCGGATATCCCGCATCGATCTGGCTGATGACCGTCTCCGCCGCTTTTTCATACGGCTCGCTGCCGGGCAGCGTATCCATACTGATTTCTGTGATGTTTCGGTGACTCAGATATTTCGCATACCCTTTGACGAAGATATCCAGCCTGTTGACGCCCGTCATTCTCGGCCAGAGATATTTCTCCATCAAGTGGCCGAAGTCGACATAATCCCGCCGCGTCAGATGATCCAGGTCAAAAGGATAGATGCCGCGCACGCCTCTGTGCAGCGCAAAATACAGGCTGGAATCGCACGCGGTCTCCGCGGCGCACCCGCCGATACGCATCATAAATGTTTTAAACCATTCCTGATTACCGCCGTACGAAGCGCCGATCATGAAGTGGCCAAGCTCTCGTTTCATCTGGTACCCTCATACTTACATATACGCTTGCAGCCATTATATCATAAAAGTGCAGTGGCCTAACCTGGTTAAAAACGGTATGTTATAAGAGGTGTATTTTACGAACAAATACGAATGCCAACCCATTATGATAGAACACAAGGAGCTATACCGTATGATCGAAGTGCTGAACGCCGCACCTGAAGCAACGCCTGAGCACGTGCTTTGCAGCATGAGAACAGCGCTTGACGACTTCGTCGGTCAAGCGCCGCAGTTTGACGATATTACGATGTTGTGCCTTCAGTACAATGGTAAAAAGTAAGAACCTGTTACTGCTTCTCTACCTTCTTCTCTCCTTGCCCTTCCTGCGAGGTGGATGCATTCTCTCCGGTATCCGGCGTGCCGCAGCCGGCGAAAACAAGTGCAAAAGCGCAAACCAATGCAAGAATCAACCCTTTTTTCTTTTTTTCTTT
>JAFWDW010000050.1 GCA_017515965.1 Lachnospiraceae bacterium | reverse complement strand
TCAATCTGCGCTTCGGTCCCCCGGATAGTTTTCCCGCGCGCTTTTTCAAAAGCGGAACGAGTTCCAGCTTTTGAAGGACCTGCAGCGAAGGATCCGGCCTGCTTCCGCTCCACAGTTTCAGGTTGTCGGAAACAGTCAGATCGGAGAGCAGCGGATTATCCTGCGGGACATAACCGATCAGTTTCGCAAACTGTCCTTTCTCCCTGAACAGATCATGCCCCATGCAGATGAGGCTCCCTCCGGCAGCGCGGCGCATACCGGCCAGAATGCTCAGCAGAGTACTTTTACCGGATCCGTTGACACCGGCTATACCGACACACTCTCCCGCTGAGGCTGTGAGACAGACATTCTCGAGTACCGGCTCACTGCCGTAGTGAAAACTGATCGATTCAGCTTGCAGCATCAGTTCACTCATCTCTCACGCACTCCTCAACCTTCGTTCTCTCCGGCTACGATATTGGCACCGCCATAAAGCTGGCGCAGATACGGTTTTTCGATCTTTCCGGTCGCATTGCGCGGCACCGGTGCGAAAATGTATTTACGGGGGCGCTTGTACTTCGGCAGATCACGGCAAAAGTCATTCAGATCGTACTCTGTGCAGTGATAACCCGTCTTGATCTCCACGATCGCGGTCGCAATCTCTCCGAGACGCGGATCCGGCAATCCGATAACCGCCACGTCTTTGACTGCTTCATGCTTATGGATAAAGTCTTCGATCTGAACCGGATACAGGTTCTCTCCGCCGGTGATAATGACATCTTTCTTGCGGTCCACCAGATAATAAAGGCCATACTCATCCTGCTTGGCCATATCACCGGTGTAAAGCCATCCGTCATCAGACAGTGATTCCTTTGTCGCCTCCGGGTTCTTGTAATATTCAATCATGACGCCCGGTCCGCGCACCGCCAGTTCTCCGACTTCACCGTATTGTACATTTTCATGATTCTCATCGAGGATCCGGCACTCCCATCCGTATCCCGGGATACCGATCGCGCCGACATGCTCCACATTTTCGACTCCGAGATGAACACACCCTGGCCCGATCGCCTCGGACAAACCGTAATTGGTATCATACTGGTGGTTCGGGAAATACTTCAGCCAGCGGCGGACAAGCGACTTCGGTACCGGCTGGGCACCGATGTGCATCAGACGCCACTGATCCAGCTCATAATCCTCCAGCTTGATCTGCCCGCGGTCTATCGCATCCAGAATATCCTGTGCCCACGGCACAAGCAGCCAGACGATGGTGCACTTCTCCTGTGAAACAGCTTTCAGGATCGTCTCCGGCCTGATACCGGTCAGAAGAACAGCTTTGCTTGCTGAGTACAGGCTGCCGAACCAGTGCATCTTCGCGCCGGTGTGATAAAGCGGCGGAATGCACAGGAATACATCGTCTTTCTGCTGATTGTGATGGCTCTGCTCCACCTTCGCCGAATGGGACAGAGAGCGGTGCTTGTGCAGGATCGCTTTCGGAAATCCGGTCGTCCCGGACGAGAAATAGATCGCGCCGAAATCATCATCTGTAAGCGGTATCTCCGGATTGTTGCTCGGGCAGTCAGATACTTCCCGGTAATAGTCTTCCGCGTAATCAGGAGAACCGTCTCCGATAAAGAGCAGCAGTCTGTTCTGCATGAGTGTGTCTTTGATGTCGTTCAGTCTCTCGATAAACTCAACACCGAAAAACAGTACAGAGACATCTGCCAGTTCCACGCAGTACTCGATCTCCGACGAATCATATCTGAAATTCAGCGGAACAGCAATGGCTCCGCTCTTTAAGATACCGAAATAGATCGGCAGCCATTCCAGACAATTCATCATCAGGATACCGACTTTATCACCCTTTTTGACATCTCGTGAAAGCAGAAGGTGCGCGACACGGTTTGCCTTTTCGTTAAAAGTGCGCCATGTCAGCTCCCGCCGGTAAGGCTGTGCCTGCGGTTTCTGGATCAGATCATACTCTTTCCATGAAAGCCGCCGCGGATCATCGATCTCCGGGTTCAATGCCACCAGGGCGATATCATCCGGATATTCTTTTGCATTTCTTTCCAACAAATGTGTGATCGGCATGTTTCCCAATCCTCCTATATGTACATCATTTTTTAAGATATCTTATTCCAGATGCTGCTTGCCGCAGCCAGATCTCTGTGCATCTGAGCTTTAAGTTCTTCCAGACTCTCAAACTTCTGTTCCGGCCTCAGGAACTGATAAAAAGAGATAACGACCTGTCTGCCGTTAAGATCCCTGTCAAAATCAATCAGATGGACTTCCACGTTCGGCTTCTCCTGCAGACCGACCGTGGGTTTCATCCCTATATTGGCAACTCCCGGGTGCAGCGTCTCATCCCCTTCGATCTCGACCCCCACAACATAAACGCCATAGGGCGGAAGAGCCTTGACAGGATCAGGCATGATATTGATCGTCGGCATTTCAAAGACCTGTCTGCCGAGTGATCTGCCGTGCATGACTGTCCCGAACAACTGCCAGGGGTGTCCAAGCTGCTCATTGACTTCCCGGAAACGCCCCGCGACCAGATCATCCTTGATCAGATGACTGCTGATCTTTTCCTTTCCGCGGTACACATCCGGCACAACGTGAAGCGTATAACCGCACTCTTCTTCCATGCTTCCGAGCATTTGGATATCGCCGCGTCTGTCTTTTCCGAATCTGAAATCCGCTCCCACCACAAGATGGCGTACATGAAGCTTTGCGACCAGCTCATCACGGATAAAGTCTTCGGCCTGCACCTCTGAGATAGATGCGTCAAACGGACAGTCGACAAAATAGTCGACCTTATCTTTCAGATAAGCGCGTTTTTCCGAACGTTCCATCAGAACGCCGGTCAGCAAGCCCTTTTTCTGCAGGAGAGGCACCATGTCAAAAGCAATCACGATGCTCGCAATCGACTCCTGTTCAGAAAGCCTCTGCAATTTGGCCAGAAGCTTCTGATGTCCGAGATGAAAACCGTCAAATTTACCGATCATCACGGCCGAAGGCCTGTCGCATTCAAATGTCTTTAATCCGTAAACATACTCCATATTGACGACGCCTGTGAGAACAGCAGTTATCAACTAATAATTGTATCAAAAAACACGCCTCAGAGCAATCAGTCATCCGGCGTGTTTGAATCAAAAAACATCTTGACGGGTTTAACAGTCTGTCCGTTTCCCTCAATGCGAAAAATACCGATAAACCGCCCGTGGCTGTCGTACAGGCGGAAATCCTCTGCGGGCAGATCATCAGCCTGAAACCCGGTCAGAGGGATCTTATTACCGTTATAAGCCAGCTTCTCGCAGGAAGAAGCTACAGTAACTGCCGGTCTTTCGGCAAAAACCTGATCCACCGGCATGAGCAGGTCTCCAAAACTCTTTTCTGTGAGTCTTTCCTGCAGCTGTCCGATAGTCAAGGCATCACCGATCTCAAACGGACCGACCCGGGTGCGCACAAGATGTGTCATCACAGCTCCGCAACCGAGTTTCTCACCGATATCCGCGCAAAGCGACCGGATATAGGTACCGCGGCCACAGGTGACCGTCAGAGCGATATCGGGAATGCTGATCTCATCGATCACGATCCTGTC
>JAFWDW010000049.1 GCA_017515965.1 Lachnospiraceae bacterium | reverse complement strand
TGTTCAGATGATGGACGGCCGCGAACTGGCAGCTTGTGTCGCTAAACCCTGTATCAAGGCTGAGGATGAATGCTTTAACTGTGAGTGGTCCACCGAGCTTACACTTCCCGAAGCACAGGAAGAATACATTAAGGCGTGGTTTGCCCTTCATGTACTGGCTAAAGAATACGGTCTGGGACGTACGGACGGTTTCCAGTTCAACATCAGTGTAGGCTATACGCTTGACGGTGTTAAAACCGAAAAAGTCACCACTTTTGTTGATAACATGATGGAGGCAAAAGACACAGCTATCTTCAAAGAATGCAAAGCTTATCTGCTTGAGCATATTGATGATTTTGAGAATTTCACAAAAGAAGATGTTGAAGCAATTCGTTCAGATATCTGTAATTCAGCAACGATCTCAACACTGCACGGATGTCCGCCGCATGAGATCGAGAGCATTGCGAATTATCTGATCCTTGAGAAGCATCTGCACACATTCATCAAGTGCAATCCGACTCTGCTCGGCTATGATTTTGCACGTAAGACGATGGATGACATGGGATTTGATCAGCTTGTATTCGGCGCTTTCCACTTCAACGATGACCTGCAGTACAATGACGCTGTTCCGATGCTGCAAAGGCTGATGAAGCTCTGTGATGAGAAGGGACTTGAATTTGGCGTTAAGCTGACCAACACCTTCCCGGTTGATGTCCGCAGAAACGAGCTGCCGGCAGACGAGATGTACATGGCCGGCAAAGCGCTGTATCCCCTGACCATTAATCTGGCAGCGAAGCTTTCTAAAGACTTCGACGGAAAGCTGAGAATTGCTTATTCAGGCGGTGCTGATTACTTTAACATTGACAAGATCGTCGGATGCGGCATCTGGCCTGTCACCATGGCTACGACTCTGTTAAAGCCGGGCGGATATAACCGTTTCGTTCAGATAGCGGATAAGCTCGATCAAAGAAACCGTACAGCATGGGACGGCATCGATGTCGAAGCACTTACCGCACTCGCAAAGGAAGCGTTGACAGATCCGCATCACATCAAGGCGGTCAAGCCGGCTCCGTCGCGCAAGATCGAGGATAAAGTTCCGCTGATTGACTGCTTTATGGCTCCGTGCGAGGCTACCTGCCCGATCAACCAGGATATCTCAACCTATATGATGCTCGCGGGAGAAGGCAAGTATGAGGATGCATTCCGTGTCATTCTCGAGCGTAACGCGCTGCCGTTTATCACCGGCACGATCTGCGCACATCCGTGCCAGGGATCATGTACACGTAACTTCTATGAGACACCTGTACAGATCAGAGATACTAAGCTTAAATGTGCGGAATCTGCATTTGATGCGATCCTTCCTGAAGTAGCGGTAAAGGGAAGCAGCGGCGCGAAAGCAGCGGTCGTCGGCGGCGGCCCCGCAGGCATGGCGGCTGCGTACTATCTGGCGCGTGCCGGCGTAAAAGTGACTTTGTTCGAGAAGGAAGATAAGCTTGGTGGTATCGTCAGCAAAGTCATTCCGGATTTCAGAATTGACCAGGATGTCATTGATAAGGATGCGGTTCTGCTTGAGAAGCTCGGTGTAGATGTGCGTCTCGGCGCTGAAGCACCGGCTGTCGCTGATCTGAAGAAAGATTATGACGCAGTTGTGCTGGCGGTCGGCGCATCCAAGAGAAGTACCTTAAAGCTGGATGATAAGAAGGCTGTCAATGCACTTGACTTCCTTGAGGAGTTCAACGCAAAGAAAGGCGCTGTTGATCTCGGCAAGAAAGTTGTTGTCATCGGCGGCGGCAATACAGCAATGGATACTGCCAGGGCGGCGAAACGCTGCGACGGTGTTGCAGAAGTTGATCTTGTATACCGCAGATCCAAGAGATATATGCCGGCGGATGAGCACGAACTTCTTCTGGCTGTTGAGGATGGCGTTATCTTTAAAGAGCAGCTTGCTCCGTTCAAGATGGAAGAAGGTGCCATTATCTGTCATGTAACCAAGCTTGGTGAGCCGGATGCTTCCGGAAGAGCCGGCGTAGTTGAAACAGATGAAGAAGTCAAACTTGATGCTGATACCGTGATTGCAGCTATCGGCGAGAAAGTTCCGGGTGATTTCTATAAAGATGCCGGCTTAGAGGTTGACGAGAAGGGCCGTCCGGTCGTCGATCCTGTTACCATGAAAGCTGCTGACGGCATATATGTCATCGGTGACGGCCTGTACGGACCGAAACTGGTCGTGACAGCTATGGAACAGGCTATGGCAGCCGCTGAAGATATTATCGGCGCATCTGTAGCAGGTGATGTTGCTCAGAAAGCTGACGAACATAAGACGATCAGAAAGAAGGGCATTTTGGCTGAGCCGTGCGCTGATCTGAATGAAGGCGACCGCTGCCTGTCCTGTTCGACGATCTGCGAGAACTGCGTAGACGTCTGCCCGAACCGCGCCAATAAGTGTATCAAGGTTCCGGGACTGAAGATGGCGCAGATCCTGCATGTCGACTACATGTGCAACGAGTGCGGCAACTGCGAGACATTCTGCCCGTATACAAGCGCGCCGTATAAAGACAAGTGGACGCTGTACAAGAATGTGGAAGAGTTTGAGGACAGCAAGAACAACGGATTTGTTGTCCTGGACAAAGCCGCAGGCACGATCCGCGTAAGACTTGACGGCGAGGTCGCTGACGGAACGATCGATGCAGTCGGTTTGATCTCCGCAGCGGATAAAGCTTTCTTCGAAACAGTGATGAAGGATTACAGCTATCTGATCATCTGATCGGGAATTGCATGCTGAACAGCTGCCCGCAGTACATATCAAGTGTGCTGCGGGCAGTTTTATATTGCAATGAACGCTTTACTATGCTAATATGGTAGAGTATTACAAAAATAAACTGTATTCTGGAGGAGAAAACTATGAAAAAACTGTTGGCATTTATGCTCGTTCTTGCAATGACGACTTGCTTGTTCACAGCTTGCGGATCTTCAAAGTCAGAAGATGCATCCGCTGAGAAGTACGGCGAGGGCTGGGAATTCAAACATGGATTTGACAGAGACTTCCCGCCATATTCCCATATCGATGACAATGGCGAGACAACCGGCTTTGACGTAGAACTTGCCCAGGCTGTTGCTGATTATTACGGGTGGGAGTATAAAGGTGTACCGATCAACTGGGATGCAAAGGATGCTGAGCTGGAATCCGGCAGTATTGATTGTATTTGGTCCGGATTTACGAAGAGCCCTGCACGCGAGGACAAATACGCCTGGAGTGAACCTTATTCGATCAACCAGATCAAGATCATGGTCCTTGAGGGATCTGACATTAAGAGCCTTGATGATCTGAAGGGTAAAAAGGTCGGTGTTCAGGGAAGTACATCCGCACAGGAAATGATGGAAACACCTGAAGAGGAAGGCGGCTGCAAAGAGCTTGCTGATACATTCGGTGAGATCGTCGTCAGCGATGTCTATACGACCTCTATAAACGACCTGAAAGCACAGGCGATTGATGCGATCGCGATCGATGTGACAACAGGTGATTACCAGATGTCAAATGTTGACGGTCTTCCTTATCTTGATGACGATATCTGTGAAGAAGTCTATGCGATCGGTTTCCGCACAGCTGACACTGAGCTTCGTGATAAAGTCAATGAAGCGCTCAAAGCGCTTGCTGAGGATGGAACGATGGACAAGATCGGCAAGAAGTATGAAGAGATCTATGACAATCTTTCCATGATCAAATGATAACTGATCAGCAAAGATGACTGCTCCTTAAGCTAAACTCAGATAACAGCCGCAGCCTGCGGTCCTGACGGTACAACAGGCGCGGCTGTTCCATGTCAATAATCAGAAAGAGGAATTGAAAATGACCTTTTCGACAATGCTGAAAGTTATGTCAGAAGGTATGCTGCGCACCTGCGGTATTTTTATACTGACTGTGATCGGTTCGCTTCCGTTAGGTATGATCGTAGCGCTCCTTCGCAAATCCAGATTTGCACCGGTCCGGGCGATTATCCGGGTCTATATATCGATTATCCGCGGTACGCCGCTGATGCTGCAGCTTTTGGTATGGTATTTCGGCCCGTTTTATCTGTTTGGCTGGCCGATCGGCAGCTGGCGCTTTCCGGCTTTGATTGTCGGTTTTGTCGTCAATTATGCTGCTTATTTCGCGGAGATCTACCGAGGTGGTATCGAGTCGATTCCGGTCGGGCAAAATGAAGCGGCTGAAGTTCTCGGCTATACGAAAACACAAACATTCATGCGTATTATCCTGCCGCAGGTGATCAAGACGATCCTTCCTTCGGTCACGAACGAAGTGATCACGCTGGTCAAGGATACATCGCTTGCCTTTACATTGGCTTATCAGGAAGTGTTCTCATTATCAAAGCAGATATCGGCCTCACAGTCTTCATTTATGCCGTTTTTGATCGCCGGCGTATTCTACTATATAGCGAATTTTGTCGTCGCGTTTGTGATGGAGCGCTTTGAAAGGGCGATGAGTTACTATAAATAGACCGGACACAGACGGGCTTGAAAGGAAACTAACATGATTATTGAGATGAACAATATCAAAAAACAGTTTGATGATCTTGAAGTATTAAAAGACATCAGCTTTGGTGTTGACAGCGGAGAGGTTGTCAGCATTATAGGACCGTCCGGTTCGGGAAAATCAACGCTCCTTCGCTGCGCTACATTTCTGGAGACGATCGACCGCGGTGAAATCATTTATCTGGGCGAGAAAGCCGCTTACACTGATGAAAGCGGAAAGGCGGTCTATGTCACACCGCAGGAGCTGAAACACTTCCGTTCTTACTACGGACTTGTCTTTCAGCAGTTCAACCTGTTCCCGCATTACAGTGTTCTGAAGAATCTGACTGATGCGCCGATCCATGTTCAGCATCGCAAGAAAGACGAAGCAGAGGAGACGGCAATGGAACTGCTCGCTAAGATGGGCATTGCCGACAGAGCGGATGCCTATCCATATCAGCTCTCAGGAGGACAGCAGCAACGTGTCGCAATTGCGCGCGCATTGGCGATGAAGCCCCAGATCCTCTTTTTTGATGAGCCGACTTCAGCACTTGACCCTGAGCTTACCGGAGAAGTGTTGAATGTTATCAAACAATTGGCTGAAGAAAAAATGACAATGGTCGTCGTCACGCATGAGATGGCGTTTGCCAAGGCTGTGAGCAATCGCGTCATTTTTATGGACGGGGGCGTCATCGTGGAGCAGGGCGATCAGATAGAAGTATTTGAGAATCCTCAGGAGGAGAGGACAAAGCAGTTTTTGAGAGTATTCGAGCGTTAATATATGAGATACAGTATTTGGGATCCGACCGGCAATATCACCGCATTGGTAGAAAACGACATCGAAAAAACGGAGCAGCCTTCTGTCGCCGCTGCGCTTATGGAACGCCATCCGCAGGTGGAGCAGGTCGGATTTGTCCGGTTTAACAAAGATGATCTGCAGGTCTGCCTTCAGATGGCAGGCGGGGAATTCTGCGGCAATGCGGCGATGAGTGCTGCAGCTTTATACTTATTGAGAACAGATCATTCCTCAGAAGCACCTCAGAACGTCCGTATAGGCGTTTCAGGCGCTTTAACACCGCTGGAGGCAATCTTGGTCGAAATAGATGCAAAAACGTATTCTGCGTCCTTACAGACGCCCTGGTCTGCATCTGTCGATCATATACAATTCTCTTTTCAGGAACGGGGAGGAACACTCCCGGTCGTTGATCTGGGCGGCATTATCCAGGTCATCATACAACCTGATTCTGTTTTCTGGGATATGTTGAATCGCCGTTCGGAGGCAGAGAGAGCTATCGCGCAATGGTGCAGCGAATTATCTGCCCCCGGGCTTGGATTTATGTTTTTGGATCAAAGAGATGATCTCTTTGAGATGACTCCGCTTGTATATGTGCCGGGAGCAGGAACTGTGTTCTGGGAAAACTCCTGTGCCAGCGGAAGTACGGCTGTCTGCATGTACTTTGCCTCGGAAACAGGAACAGATGTAAAGCTGGTTTTAAGACAACCCGGCGGCCTTATGCGTGTCAGATGTGACGGGCCGGGAGAAGATATTATACTGCAGGGTTCGACCCGTCTGGTTCAATTCGGTTGAACATCTATCATTTCTCCTAATGATTTGCTAAAATAGAATATGGTATTCAACATAAAAAGGAGGCGCGCATCATGAGTAAGATATTGCTTAAAGGTGGTACTGTTGTCTCAGGTTCTTCTGTGAAGAAGGCCGATGTTTTAATCGAAGATGAGAAGATCAAGGCAGTCGGGACAGATCTTTCCGGAGAAAAAGGTTCTAAAACCTGTCCGTGTCCGTACAGAGAAGGAAGTGAAACAGCTTCCGATCAATTGGTTGGTTCGGAATATGTCAAATGCAACAGAGGCGGGGACTTCAACGGCACCGGTAAATGCCATGTCACCAAAGAAGATCTGAGTGGCGCTGAGGTGATCGATGTTACAGGCAAGCTCATTTTTCCCGGATTTATCGATACTCATACTCATTTTCAGATGCAGGCATCGGATTGCGTCACGGCAGATGATTTTGACAGCGGAACACGCGCGGCGCTTGCAGGAGGCACCACCTGCATTCTGGATTTTACGACACAGAACAAAGGGAAGACACTCATAGCTGCCCTTGATCACTGGCATGAGATGGCAGACGGACACTGTTCATGTGATTACAGTTTTCATATGTCTATCACGGACTGGAATCCTGATATCAAAAGCGAGATTCCTGTGATGACACGTGAGGGCGTCACCTCCTACAAAGTCTATATGGCATATCCGAATCTTCGAATCACGGATCATGAGATTTTCGAAATATTACAGGCAGTCGCACAGGAAGGCGGCATTGTTGGGACGCATTGTGAGAACGGGGACTTGATCGTAGCGCTTACGGCATCCTTAAGAGCGCGCGGACTGACAAGCCCGTCAGCCCATCCGATCGCACACAGCAGGGAAGTCGAATCCGAGGCAGTTAACCGTTACCTGACCATCGCACATGAGGCGGGAACACCTGTCAATATTGTCCACCTGAGTACAAAACAGAGCATGGATTTTGTCAGGATGGCCAGGGATAAAGGCCAGATCGTGTGCGTGGAAACATGCCCGCAGTACTTCTTCCTGGATGATTCCATGTACGATCTGCCTGATTTCGAGGGTGCCAAATATGTCTTTTCACCACCGGCACGTAAAAAAGAAGATCAGGATGCGCTTTGGGATGCGATCCGTCACGGGGAGATCGATACGATCGGCACTGATCACTGCAGTTTCAATTTTGCGACAGAAAAGATTCTCGGAATCGATGATTTCGCCAGTATCCCCAACGGTATTCCGGGTACAGAACACCGGCCTGTTTTAATGTATACTTACGGAGTCCTGAAAGGGCGCATGACCAACCAGGCATTCTGCAGACTGCTTTCCGAAAACGCAGCGAAACAATTCGGTATGTATCCGCAGAAAGGCGCCATTCAGGAAGGCTCGGATGCGGACATAGTCGTATGGGATCCCAACTGTGCGGGAGTCATCACGGCTGAGAAACAGATCCAGGCTGTTGATTACACCCCGTATGAAGGTATGGAGATAAAAGGGGCGCCCAGTCTGGTATTCCTGCACGGACAGCTGGCTGCAAAAGACGGACAGGTAGTTCGCAAGGGCCTTGGCAGATACGTGAGCCGCAAAGCTGCCGATCTTTCCTTCAGAAAGAATTGATAAGAAAGACTAAGGAGTGGGAATAAGCATGTACAATGTCAGTTTATTCAATGAAATAGCACAAAAAATAGCAGACGGGCGTGTTTGGGTCGCTACCTGTGTGCGCAATGAGACGGTCGCATGGAAGATCGTATTTACCGCCAGTGAGATCCTCTACAGGGAGCCTGAAGATCTCAATGTCGATCAGGTTTGCTCCTTGTCTCCGGAACCTTATGATTCACTGCTCGATTTATGGCGGACCCGGTTTAATGCTGAAGCGATCAATGACGGGGAAGATCTGATCCTCGTCGAATCATTCGGAAAACGAAAGCATCTTGTTATCTGTGGTGCAGGTCATGTAGCGCTTGCACTGATCAAGATGGCCAAGATAGTCGGATTCCAGGTTACTTCACTGGAAGACCGCATGTATTTCTCGAATATGGCGAAAGAAGCAGGTGCAGACCAGGTCATTTGTAATTCTTTCGATCAGGGGCTTAGAGAAGTTACTTCAACAGAGGACACCTGTTTTGTTATTATGACACGCGGACACCGGTTCGATGAAATGTGTCTGCGGGAGATTTTCCAGAAGCCGTATGCATATATCGGCATGATGGGAAGTAAAGGCAGAGCATTAAATGTGCGCCATGACATGGAGCGCGAGGGTATCGGACCTGAGAAACTTGCGGCACTGCACGCACCGATCGGTATGGAGATCGGTGCACAGACTCCGGCTGAGATCGCTGTCAGCGTCATGAGCGAACTGATCAATTTCCTGCGTTCAAACGACAGGGCGATCGATGACGGGATCGAGAGTGTCATCCAGGGGGCCATCGATCCGACTCAGGAAGGGGTCGGAAAGGTGATGGCTACCATCGTTTCCAAACGCGGCGCCACACCCAGGACCGTCGGCACGAAGATGATGGTGTTCGGTACAGGACGCATTACCGGCACGATCGGCGGCGGATGCGCGGAAGCGGATGTCATCACGCAGGCTCGGGCGATGATTCAGGAGGAACGCGAAAAGGGATCGGCTGCAGTCGCTTCGCGTATTGTAAATGTCGATCTGACAGGCGCGCAGGGTTTTGAGGAAGATGCAATGCACTGCGGCGGTATTCAGGATGTTCTCCTCGAATTGGTAGCTGACTGATAATTGCAAAACTGCCATCAGCATGATATCATATTGCCAACGGATTGCAGGATTCGTTGGCAGTTTTTTATGTCTGTTTAAGAAAGGAATCATAGCCAATGAAACGGGTGCTCTTAAAGTTGTCGGGCGAAGCCCTGGCAGGAGATAAGCAGACCGGATTTGATGAAGCGACATGCCTGGCTGTTGCAGATCAGGTGAAGCAGCTCGTTGAGCAAAGGATGCAGATTGCCGTTGTGACTGGCGGTGGCAATTTCTGGCGCGGAAGACAGAGTCCTGAAATGGATCGCAGCATGGCCGATTCGATCGGTATGCTCGCGACCGTAATGAACTGTATCTACGTGTCGGATATCTTTAGGCGCGTCGGCTTAAAGACCAGCATTTACACACCGTTTCAATGCGGTCCTTTTACAAAGCTGTATACACACGATGCAGCAGATGCGTCTCTGGAGAACGGAGAGGTAGTCTTTTTCGCAGGAGGAACCGGACATCCTTATTTCTCCACCGATACAGGCGCCGTTTTAAGAGCTCTGGAGATGAATGTCGACGCGATGCTGCTGGCCAAGAATATCGATGGTGTATATGACAGCGATCCGTCAAAGAATCCGGATGCAAAGAGGTATGATGAGGTGTCAATCGACGAGGTCATCGAGAAAAATCTACAGGTCATCGATATGACCGCGTCGATCATGTGCCGCGATAACAAACTTCCCTTGCTGATCTTCGCTCTGAAAGAAGAGCAGTCTATTGTCAGAACAGCATCAGGAGAGAAGACCGGCACAGCCGTCACGGTATAGAGGAGGTATGAATATGCACGAAGCACTTATGAAATGCGAAGACAAAATGACTAAGACACTGGCTAAGCTTGACGATGATCTCGGTGCTATCCGTGCCGGCAGAGCCAATCCGCATGTTCTTGACCATATCAGGGTCAATTACTATGGCACACCGACACCGATCCAGCAGACAGCCAATGTATCTGTCCCTGAACCGCGGATCATTCAGATCGCTCCCTGGGATAAGAGCATGGTTTCCGAGATCAACAAGGCGATCCAGGCTTCAGATCTCGGAATCAATCCGACGATCGACGGCAATAACATCCGCCTGATCTTCCCTGAACTGACAGAAGAAAGACGTAAGGATCTTGTCAAAGATGTCAAGAAAAAAGGAGAGGATGCAAAAGTTGCTCTGCGCAATATCCGTCGTGACGGAAACGATACGATAAAGAAACTGAAAGGAAAAGATTTTTCCGAGGATAATATCAGTGACATGCTTGATGACCTTCAGAAAATGATCGACAAATACGCAAAGAAAGTCGATGAAGCGATCGATGTCAAGAGCAAAGAGGTCATGACGGTATAATTAAACGGTTACGCGGGCGTGCCCCGGCACGCCCGTTTTTACGAGAGAGGGGAACAATCTATGAACGTGCCGCGCCATGTCGCAATCATCCTGGACGGCAACGGACGCTGGGCAAAGTCTAAGGGGATGCCGCGCACCTACGGTCATGTGCAGGGGGCGAAGAATGTCGAAACCATCTGCCGTGCAGCTCATGACCTGGGAATAGAATATCTGACACTGTACGCCTTTTCGACCGAGAACTGGAATCGCCCTGACGAAGAGGTGGCTGCGCTTATGCGCCTTCTGCGCAATTATCTTAAGACCTGTTTATCCACTGCAAAAAAGAATAATATGCGCATACGCGCTATCGGCGACATCAGTGTTCTTGATGATGATATCCGTACACGAATTGCAGAGGTAGAGGAAGCCTCTGCTTCTTATGACGGACTGAATCTGACCATTGCCATTAATTACGGAAGCCGTGATGAGATACGGCGCGCAGTTACTAAAATTTGTTCGGATGCGGTCAACGGAGAAGTAAACGCGGATCAGATCGATGAAGAGATGATCGCCTCATACCTTGATACAGCCGGTATTCCTGATCCTGACCTGTTGATCCGCACAAGCGGAGAGCTGAGGCTGTCCAACTATCTGCTGTGGCAGCTGGCTTATACCGAGTTCTATTTTACAGAAACACCCTGGCCTGCATTTGGCAGGAAGGAGCTTGAGGAAGCACTGGATCAATACGCCCTGCGTGAGAGACGTTATGGCGGTGTTTGAAGGTAAAGGGGGAACGGAAGAAGATGTTTAAAACAAGACTAATCAGCGGAATCATCTTAGTAGCGGCTGCGCTTGCGCTGATATTGACAGGAGGCAAGGTGCTATGGGGCGCCATGCTGCTGATCAGTGCTGTCGGCCTGTATGAATTTTACAAAGCTATCCGTTTATTCTGGGATAAGATCGCGGTGCTCGGTTTTGTGGCGTTGATAGCTTATTATATCCTGCTTCTGTTTGTGACGCCGGACCGTGCGCTGGCTTTGATGACGATCGGACTTCTGGTGCTTCTGATGGTCTTTTTGGTCATTACGTATCCGTCCTATCAGATATCTCAGCTGGGGACATTGATGTTTGGAGTCTTTTATGTTCCCGTCACTTTGTCATTCATTTATCTGACCCGTGACCTGCCGCACGGGAAATGTCTTGTCTGGCTGATCGTGCTGGCATCCTGGGGGTGCGATACGCTGGCATACTGCACCGGTATGCTGATCGGCAAACACAAGATGACGCCGCGTCTCTCGCCGAAAAAGACAATCGAAGGAGCCGTTGGCGGTGTGCTCGGAGCCGTTTTGCTCGGCGTGATCTATGCTGCGATCATGCGTGCTGCTTCTCCGGCAAGCGGGGCGCATATCGGATGGTTTGCTCTGATCTGTTTTGTGGGAGCGATCATATCACAGTTTGGTGACCTTGCAGCATCCGCAATCAAACGGTCATTTGATATCAAAGACTACGGTAATCTGATACCGGGTCACGGCGGGATTCTGGACCGCTTTGACTCCGTGATTATTACAGCACCCGTTATCTATTTTCTGGCGCTGTACCTTTTTTAACAGGCTGAACTGTCAACAGGCAAATGCATTGAAAGCAGGTGTAATCTGGATTGGGCATTATACTGGCCATCTTAATATTCGGCTTTATCGTCGCTTTTCATGAATTCGGACATTTCATTGTCGCGAAGTTGAACCATATTCAGGTTTTCGACTTCTCGATCGGCTTTGGGCCCTCTATTTTGCATAAGACCGTCGGTGAGACCACTTACAATCTGCGCATCATTCCGCTTGGCGGCATGTGCCAGATGGGAGAAGATACTGCCGAAGGAGAGAAGGGTAATTTCAATGAAAAACCGGTTTGGGTGCGTATGCTGGTGGTTCTCGCCGGGCCGTTTTTCAATTTTATTCTGGCGTTTTTGCTGGCTGTCATTCTGATAGGAATGACCGGGTATGACAAACCCATGATCGGAAAAGTCATGGATCATTATCCCGCTCAGGAGGCGGGGCTGAAGGCCGGTGATGAGGTGATCTCCATCAACGGACGGCGAATCCATTTATGGAGAGAGATCTCGCTCAATAATGCGATGCATCCGGGTGAGACCGTTCATCTCGTCTACGAGCGAAACAAAGAACGCAAAACGGTTACGATCGAACCGGCAAAACAGGATGACGGATCCTATCTGCTGGGAATTTCCCCGACAGATGAATTTTATACGAAGCCAAATGTTCTGACAGCTGTCCAATACGGCTACTATGAAGTCGCTTACAGTGTCCGTTCTACAGTTGACGGGCTTAAAATGCTTTTATACCGGAAGATCGGTGTCGGACAGCTCTCGGGACCGATCGGGATCGGTAGTATCGTCAATGAATCATACAACGAGAGCAAAGCATACGGCGCAAAAGTGGTGCTGATGACGATGCTGTCTCTGGCCATCCTGCTCTCAGCCAATCTGGGTGTTATGAATCTTCTTCCTATTCCGGCATTAGATGGAGGAAGGCTTCTTTTTCTTCTGATTGAAGCTGTCAGGCGAAAGCGTATACCGCCTGAAAAAGAGGGGTTTGTTCACCTTGTGGGCATGGGGCTTCTGTTGCTACTGATGGCTTTTGTGATGTATAATGATATATCTAAACTGTTGGGCAGTTGAGAAAGTGGTGCTGATTGAAGACCAAGATCAGAAATTATTCCAAAGGTGATTTTTCATCTCCAAAACCGCAGGTTGTCTTTTCTGAAACAAATATTCAGATGACGATCGGTGAAGGCGAGATCCATCGCGGTTCGTTTATCATTAAGAGTACTAATGATATCAATGTCCGCGGCTTGATCTATTCCTCTTCACGTCGTATCAAGATCGATAAGACCGGTTTTGACGGACTTGAAAACAAAATCACTTATACGTTTGACGGTACCGGTTTATCTCCCGGTGATATCGAGATGGGTACTTTTGATATCGTCTGTACGGGCGGAGAGTACTCGCTGCATTTTGCCGCGTTTGTGGAAAAACCGTTTATTATGACGTCATACGGGAAGGTGCAGAGCCTAAAGAATTTTGCGCATCTTGCCATGATCGATTATATGGAGGCTCACCGTCTCTTTAAATCACGCGAATTCTTTGAAGTTCTCAAATATGAAGATGACCGGGTTTCATCCCTGTATAAAAATATGCGCACCTGGTCTTTGGGTGAAGAGGGGATGGAAGAATTCCTAGTCGGAACCAAACAGAAAGAACGCGTCATACTGACTCTTCCTAAAACGCGTAAGTCGATCGATTTTCTGAGTGAGACCCGCAAAACTGTGATGGTCGTACAAAAAAATACCTGGGGTTTTCTGCCGATCGACGTTGTGGTAGACGGCGATTTCATTTATCTGGATAAATCACATTTTTCAACAGATGATTTTGTTGGAAACACATATGCTCTTGAGTTCGTGATCGACCGTGACAAACTGCATCACGGACGAAATTATGCGCGGATCATTCTTAAGACGCCTTATCAGGAACTGCACTATGATGTCGATGTCCTGGAAGGCCATCATTACTCGGGCCAGACAGCGCAGGCACATCAGATCTATGGTGAGATCATCTCCGAATACCTGCCCTGCGTCTGCGGTAAAAAGCCGCTGGGCGAGTGGGTGGATGAGGCACTCGATCTGGTCGAGCAGCTTCACGCCAAATACAGTGAAGATCCCTTTATCGACCTGGTTCAGGCGCATATATGCTTGCGCGGCTCACGCAAAGAAGAAGCGAAGTGGATTCTTGATAAGTTTGAGTATAACAGAATGATGCTGCAGTCCGAACCCGAGATGGCAGCTTATTATCTGTTCCTGTCCGCATTGCTCTCCGGTGATCAGAGACAGATGCGCAGGATCGCGGAAGAACTTGAGAGGCTGGAGCTGCGCAATGATGATTCCTGGATGATCGTATGCATGCTTGCCCAGCTGTCGACGGCATACCGTGATTACCGCAGCCGCCTGGAGTATCTCAAGACCAAGCATCTGCGCTACGGATTTCATTCGCTCCTTTTTTACAAGGAGTGTTATGTATGCTACCAGGAAAACACTGGTCTTTTCACAAGTCTCGGATCTTTTGAACTCCATGTGCTTGAGTTTGCCTGTAAAAGAGGTATGTTTACGGGTGAACTGGCCACTCAGCTTGCATCATTGGTTCCGCAGGTCCGTCATTTTGATGAAAGGCTGTACCGGATCCTTTGCCGTGTCTATGATATGTACCCGTCTTCACAGATGTTATCTGCGATCTGCACTTTGCTGATCAAGAGAGAAGATCCGCGCAGTGAAGACTTCAAATGGTATCAGATGGCAGTGGAAGAGAATCTGAATATCGCAAAACTCTATGAATACTATATGCTGACGATTTCGGAAGATCAGGTCAAAGAGGCGCTGCCGCGATCGATCTATCTGTATTTCATGCACGGTGACATGCTGGATTACAAAAAGAAAGCGCTCCTGTATTCCAATATCCTCACCTACGAGGAGGAGAGTTCCCAGCTTTTCGCCGATTATCTGAATCAGATGGAGACTTTCGCTGTCAATCAGCTTCTGATGCGCCGCATCAATGACCGTCTCAGAATCATTTATAAGCGTTTCTGCAATGAGGACTCCATGTCCATCGATCAGATCCAGGCGCTCAATGATATCTGCCACGCGTACTCGATCAGTACGACAGCCCCTGATATACGCAATGTGCTTGTGCTTGACGGACAGGGAACAGTCATTGAGAGAATCCCTTATACCGGACCGGATACTGTCATTTTTGTGCATGATTCCACATCCCGTGTGATCTGGGAGTCAACGAGTGGGCGGTATTATGCAGACTCGATCCCCTATGAAACGAAGAGATTGTTCTACGAACCGCATTTCATTGAGTTCTGCAAACATTATATGGATACAACACACCAGACCACGCCTGAAAGCGTGGAGGAAGAGGTCGTGATCCAGACTGTGCGTGATCAGGGATTTAAGTCGGCTGATCCGGAGTATGTCTTTCAGGCCTGCTCAAGAAGAATATCTGACGGGGACGGTAAAGAAGATAAGTTTTTGCTGGATCTCGCTTTCCATCTCTTTGAAAAGGGGCTCTACAATAAAACGACTCTGTCGTATCTGAATGCTTATTATTACGGCAGTTCATACAACATGAAGAAGCTCTGGCGAAAAGCGCGCAATTATGATCTGCAGACAGAAGAGCTGGCAGAGCGTATCGTCACACAGACGATGTTCTCGGATGATATGCTGGATGAAGAAGAGATATTCAGGAACTACGCTGTCAAGGGCGGTTATTTCCGTCTTCGCCAGGCTTATTATGCATATGTTTCACATCTGTACTTTGTTTATGACAGGATCACGGATCAGTTCGTGTTTGACATGATCGCAGATGAGTTTTTGCGTGAGGAGAACCTGCCGGAGATCTGTAAGCTCGCCCTGATCAGGTTTTACAGTTCTCACCCGTGCAGTGCGGAGATGAAAAAGCTTCTCAAATCCTTTATGCAGGAATTCTGCGAAAAAAGAACTATCTATCCGTTCTTCCTTGATTATCCTGAGAACTGGAAGAATGAGATGCGTCTTGATGATAAATCCGTCGTTCAGTATCAGTCTCAATTTGGCGGAAAAGTCAAGATCCATTACCGCGTGCTGACTCCGGCCAGCTCCAAAAAAGAAACGAAGTTCCAGTCGGAAGTGCTTATACCGGCATACGGAAATATATTCGTCAAGGTGTTTGTACTGTTTTACAGAGAAGTGCTGGAATACTATTTTGAGGAGTTTACCGATGATGAAACTGTACACACATCACGTGAACAGATGCGCATCGAGAAACAGGACGGTACTTACGGACAGTACCAACGACTGAATCATATTCTTTCACTGCCTGCAGGCAGCAGAGCACGCATGGACAGTATGCAGGAATATAACAGAGAGTTAAATCTTGCTGAAGACATTTTCTTATCCTATCAATAAGACGGGAGATCCTATATGGCACATCAAGCAGACAATGTAATCGGTTTTGATCTCAATGATCAGTATTGTCAGATCAGTTATTGTCACGAGGGCATGGAGGAACCTGTCACAAGAGAGGTTCTGGCCGACAATTACAAAATACCGCTTGCTATCGGCACTTACCGAAGCCGCTGGACATACGGACAGGAGGCGATACGGTACGGCCTGGGCGAGAACGGGCATTACTGTGATCATCTTTTGTCGCATGCGCTGGCCGGCGAGACTCTGGTTTTAGGGAAGAAGGAGTTCCGTGCGGTTGCGCTCCTTGAGAAATTCATCCAACTGGCCTTGAGTTCATACAATCAGATCACCCATATTGTGTTTTCAGTACCTGAGGTTTCAGAGGACGTCGTACGCCTGCTCAAGACAATTGCTGAAAGATTAGGTTTTGACAGCAGTCACGCGATCGTGCAGGACTACAAGGAGAGCTTCTGTCACTTCATGTTCGATCAGCCTAAAGAATTATGGCAGTATGAGGCTGCGCTGTTTTACTGCGATAAGGAACAGGTCAGCGCTTACATGATGAAACGGATCGATACCGGGCTGAGCCGGTATGCGGGAACATTTGTCATGGTGGAGGAAGTATCGCATGCCCTGATGACAGAATTGCATGTTACTTTCCCTGTCATGAATGTTGATGCCGCCATGGAGGCAGATGTGCGTTTCATGCACTGGGTCAACGGTGTATTTGACCGCAGAAGGGTATCGTCTGTCTTTTTGACGGGGGAAGGATTTGAAACCAACTGGTATCCTGAGACATTAAAACTGATGTGCAACGGACGCCGCGTCTTTATCGGTAACAATCTGTACAGTAAAGGTGCCTGCTACGATGCTTTCCGCCGCCAGCTGGGCAGAGGAGCAGGTCCCATCTATCTTGATCAGTCAAAGATGACAGACCGGATCTGCATGAAGATCAGAAGAGGAGACAGGGAGGAGATGTTCCCGATCGTCTCGTGGGGCGAGCACTGGTATGAATCTGACCATAAATACGAGATCTTGCTCGAGAACAATGATCCGATCGAGTTATACCAGAATTCATTGGCCACAGGGGAGGAGAAGACCATAACGGTCTCACTCGACGGGCTTCCTGACAGAAAGAATTATACGCTGCGTCTGATCGTTCAGGCAGTTTTTACAGATGAAAACCGTTGCCGGATCACATTTAAGGACGCGGGATTTGGAGAGATTTTCCCTGAGACTGACTTTTTCACTGAAGTGGACTTCTTACTCGGAGGAAGCAATGAGCAGTTTAATACTTTGTCATAAACAAAAAGCAACACAACCGTTTAAGTTTGCTCATATCCGCTATAAGATCTTTACGATCGAAGAGATGGCCTATGTCATCTTCGATAATCTATACCTGTTGGATCACGCTATGATGAGTGAATCGCTTTGCGAGTGGCTTGAGACAGAATTAGGTCTCTTTGCGTTTGCAGACAGTCTGCGTGAACAGATCGCGAAGCGCATCTCCTTTGAAGATTTCATCCTTTATTTCCTTGAGCATACCAATATCTACTCAACGTCCGAGATCGCACGCATCAGAAACGTTCTGGAAACGCTGGAAGGGCAGGAGGAAATAGAGAAACTGAAGATCAAAGCAGACGATCTTCTTGCTATGCGTGAGTATGAGAACGCGATACTGGCTTATAATTCCATTCTCACAGCAGCGAGGACCGAATCGGTTGACGCTACGTTTTACGGAAAAGTCTATGCCTGTCTTGGCGCTGCATACGGACGTTTGTTCCTGTATAAAGAAGCTGCCAAGGCTTATGCCGCCGCGTTCCAGATCTGCGACGACTATGAGATGGTCAAGGCATATCTCTACGCCTGTCGTCAGTACATGTCTGCGGAAGAGTATCATTTACTGCTTTCAGAGAACAATTTGTTCATGATGGCTGATAAAGAGAATTCCATTAAAATACATGAAGCAGAAGAGACTTCATCAGATGTGATCGATGAGTCGAAGATCGAAGAGTGGAAGTCCATATACAGAGAAAACCCGATTTAACAGCGTCGAATCAGATACAGGAGAATCACATGGAAACAGATGGTTATACAAGTCCGTTGTCACAGAGATACGCAAGCAGAGAAATGCAGTATCTCTTTTCTCAGGATAAAAAGTTTTCAACCTGGCGCAGGCTTTGGGTCGCGTTGGCTAAGATCGAACAGAAGCTGGGGCTTCAGATTACTGATGAACAGATCAGTGAACTGGAAGAGCATGTAGATGACATTAACTATGAGGCTGCCAGGGCACGTGAAAAAGAAACGAGGCATGATGTCATGTCTCATGTGTACGCTTACGGTCTCCAGTGCCCCAAGGCGAAAGGGATCATCCATCTGGGCGCCACATCGTGCTATGTGGGAGATAACACGGATATCATTGTGATGAGAGATGCGCTGAAGGTAGTCCGGAAAAAGCTTTTGCGTGTGATCTCAAATCTGTCGTCTTTCGCGGAACGTTATAAGGATCTTGCGACTCTCGGATTCACTCATTTTCAGCCTGCACAGCCAACAACAGTCGGGAAGCGCGCCACATTATGGATACAGGATCTTGTCTCGGATTTCGAGCAGGCGACCTATGTTTCCGACAATCTGAAAATGCTCGGCAGCAAAGGGACGACCGGCACACAGGCATCATTTCTTGAATTGTTCGACGGTGATGTGAATAAGGTCGATCAGCTTGATCCGATGCTGGCAGAGATGTTTGGATTCTCTTCATGCGTTGATGTCTCGGGACAGACCTATTCCAGAAAGACTGATCTTGCGGTTCTTTCAGTTCTGGAGCAAATTGCCGTCAGCGCGTCAAAGTTTTCAGGCGATATCAGGCTCCTTCAAAACATGAAGGAAATAGAAGAGCCTTTTGAAAAGGGACAGATCGGCTCTTCAGCGATGGCTTACAAAAGAAATCCCATGAGAAGTGAGCGAATCGGCTCGTTATCACGTTATGTGATCAGCAATACAATGAATCCTGCAGTTACAGCTGCAACGCAGTGGTTTGAGAGAACGCTCGACGATTCTGCCAACAGACGTCTGTCCATAGCGGAAGGATTTCTGGCTGCTGACGGTATTTTAGAACTCATGATCAATGTCACAGACGGATTGGTTGTTTATCCGAAGGTGATCGAAGCCCACCTGAAAAGAGAGCTTCCTTTTATGGCTACTGAAACCATTCTGATGGACGCTGTTAAAGCAGGCGGAGACAGACAGCTCTTACATGAAAAGATCAGAACGGCCTCGATGGCTGCATCAGCCCGCATTAAACAGGACGGCCTTGACAATGACCTGATGGATCGTTTGATGGCAGATCCCGATTTCCATCTCGATGAAGACGGTGTCGATCATGCACTTGATCCCTCCCGTTATATCGGCTGTGCGGTGCATCAGACTGAGCGCTATCTCAGTGAAGTAATACAACCTATTCTTGAAAAATACAAAGATTTATTCCGGGATATTACAGTTCAGATCAACGTTTAAAGACGAATCAAAATACTTTTAGGTCAACGCGCGGGGACACATCCCTGCGTGTTGACTTATTATATATATTTTTTATATAATTACTATGTATGTTTATGTGAAAAAATAGTAGAAAGACGCTTGTATGTATTACGATATTCAACCGGAGAGCATGCTTCCCAAACGACGTTCTGAAAGCCATAAAGGCACATACGGACGTGTTCTTCTAATTGCCGGCTCGCACGGTATGGCAGGAGCAGCTTATTTGGCAGGACTGAGCGCTTACCGTTCGGGATGCGGTCTTGTTGAAATCTTCACCCATGAAGATAACCGTGTTATTCTGCAGGAACTCCTGCCTGAGGCGGTCATGACCACTTATCAGAATGAAACTGCCGATTCATTGTCTGATAAGCTGAATCATTCACTCGGAAAAGCCGATGCCATCGCAATCGGATGCGGTATCGGCCTTGATGAAACGGCGTCACTTCTTCTGTCACAAACCTGTCGCTATATTTCTGTATCAGAGATTCCGTGTGTGATCGATGCTGATGCAATCTCACTGCTTTCAAGAAGAGCTGATCTGATGGCTTGTTTGGCGGGCAGAAAGGCGGTTGTTACGCCTCACCCGAAAGAAATGGCGACATTGATTCATACATCGATCGATGAGGTTCAGGAAGATCGCGAGCAGACAGTCGAGCGTTTTGTCCATGCTGCACAGATCTCATGCCTCTTAAAGGGCTACCGTACGCTGGTCGGTTCGCCTGATCATGAGTTGTATATGAATCTGAGCGGTAATGACGGCATGGCGACTGGCGGTTCCGGTGATGTGCTGACAGGACTTATCGCAGGTCTGGCTGCGCAGGGGGAAGATATCTGTGAAGCAGCCGTACTCGGCGCTTATGTGCACGGTGCCGCAGGTGATTATGCCGCCGGTCAGATGGGCAGACACAGTTTGTTGGCGCGCGACGTGATCGCGGGTATTTGTGAGATCATAAAGGAATTAGAGAAGAAAACGAATGAAAAAGTATAATCGAGTTAAAGCAGAAATAGATTTAACAGCCATCAGACACAATATGGATGTGCTTCACCGCAATACAGACGGCAAGTCCGCTATGATGGGTATTATCAAAGCGGATGGTTACGGCCACGGGTGTGTCCGTATCGGACAGATGCTGGAGAGCCTTGACTATGTTTGGGGCTATGGCGTTGCCACAGGAGATGAAGCGCTGGAACTTAAAGATGCAGGTCTCAAAAAGCCGGTACTTGTGCTCGGATGTGTTTTCCCGGACCAATATGATGCAATGATCGAACATGATGTTCGCATTAACGTATATACATATGAGATGGCCGAAGCAATCAACAAGCGTGCGCAGACTCTTAACAAAAAAGCTTACATCCACATAAAAATAGATACGGGTATGAGCCGTCTCGGCTTTTCATGCACGCAGGAGTCTGTCGAAAGGATCACCGACATTTGCCGGATGGACCACATTATAGCGGAAGGCATTTTCACACATTTCTGCAAAGCTGATGAGACAGAGAAAGCTTTTACCCAAAAACAGATAAATGCCTTTGACAATATGATCAAAGAGCTTGCTGATAATGGCATCGTATTCGCGCTCTCTCACGCATCGAACAGCGCCGGTATTATCGATTTTGGCTTTCTGCGCTATACGCTTGTCAGGAGCGGCATCGCCATGTACGGGCTCTATCCTTCACAGGAAGTGGCAGTGGATCTCGTGGATCTGCATCCTGCGCTTTCGCTTAAGAGCCGCGTGATCATGGTCAAGTCAATTGAACCCGGTGCAATAGTCAGCTATGGCGGTCTCTTTAAAGCGGAGCATGCGATGAGGATCGCCACCATCCCTGTGGGTTATGGAGACGGTTATCCGAGATCTCTGTCCGGGAAGGGAGAGGTGCTGATACACGGAAGAAGAGCGCCGATACTGGGGCGTGTCTGCATGGATCAGTTCATGGTGGATGTCACGCATATTCCCGATGTAAGATTCCTCGATCCGGTCACTTTGATCGGACGCGACGGAGATGAGGAGATCACGGTCGAAGAGCTTGCCGGACTTTCAGGAAGATTTAATTATGAATTTGTCTGTGATCTCAACAAACGTATCCCGCGCGTCTATTACGAAGACGGGCGAGCAGTTGCGTCATTGGATTATTTTTAAGGCTAAGGAGGCCTGAAGATTTATGAGGAAAGAAGCTCCAGATCCTGCCGATCAAAAAAGGATTGCCGGAAAAATCATGTCGATCGTCGAAGCCGGCAGAAATGAAGGTGTCTTCGATGATGATGACGTTGAAATACTACGAAATTTTATCCAGTACGGCGACAAAGATGTCAAGCTGGTTATGACACACCGTAAAGATATTGCGGCGTTGTCCGCCGATGAGACACTGCGTGATGCGCTGATGTTTATACTCACACAGAATTTTTCACGGTTTCCGATCTATGAAGGAGATATTGATTCCATCATTGGGACTATTCACCTTCGTGATGCTGTGATCGCGTATTTAGACCGTGACCTGCGCGACAAACCGCTCCGTGAGCTTGGCGAATATATAAGACCTGTCAGTTTTGTCCCTGAGTCGAAAGAGATCGACGGCATTTTCAGAATGATGCAGCAGGAGAAAGTGCATATTGTGATCGTCGTCGATGAGTACGGACAGACTGCAGGACTTGCCACAATGGAAGATATCATTGAGGAGATCATGGGAAACATTCTCGATGAATATGATGAAGAGGAGATTCTGTTTACGAAGCAGAAAGACGGTTCCTTCCTTGCCAAAGGTGTGATGGAACTGGATGATCTCAAGGAAGAGCTGCCTATCGATTTTGAGGAAGGGGATTATGAGACGCTGAACGGATTTCTTGTTTCACAGATCGATCACATCCCGAGTCCGGATGAGGATATCAGGATCTCCTACGGCGGCTATACCTTTAATGTGATCAGCGTGGCAGACAATATGATCCAGGTGGTTGAAATCAGAAAGAATGAGGCATAAATGAGTTTTACGTACGTGCTGGGCAAGATGCTTTCTCTGGCAGTCATGATGATCCTGGGATTCATCGCTAAAAGACGCGGCATTTTGAGCGCTAAGACTAACAGAGACTTGTCCGAGCTCGTCGTCGATATTACGACACCGTGCATGATGTTGGCCTCATTGAGCGCCACCGAAGCCTCTCGGTCGGATCTGCTTCTGATGCTGGCTGCCGGCATCGTATTTTATGCACTTTTTATTGCTGCGGCTGAATTGGCAGCGAAAAAGAACAGGTGCTCTGAAAAAGAAAAGCCTGTGTTTAAGTATTTTGCAGTCTTTACGAACAATGCCTTTATGGGTTTTCCGGTTGTCAGAGCCTTATGGGGCAATAAAGCACTTGTCTACACATCCTTATTGAATATACCGGTGAGCATACTGATGTATTCGTATGGTATTTTTCAGTATGCACGCGGTGCAGGCAAGGGAGAAAAGTTCGAGCTTAAGAAACTGCTCAACGTCCCGATCATATCGGCTGTACTCGTGTTGATACTGGCTATGTGTTCGTTTAAATTCACCGGTCCGGTACAGGAGACACTGGAGATCATCGGAGATGCGACCGTGCCGCTCTCTATGATCGTGATCGGATCGACGCTGGCGGAGAGTCCGGTACGGGGTCTGATCGAGGATAAGCGCTTATATGTCTGTGCTTTTATCAGACTGCTGATCGTTCCGGTGATCGTTTTCGGCTTAGTGTATTTTATGCCGTTCGATCCGCTGATCAAAGGCGTGCTTGTCGTTATTTCCGCGATGCCCGGATCTGCCAACGGTGTGATTTTTGCGCAGCTTTACAGCTTTAACAGGACGTTGTCATCGCGTTATGTGTTTATTTCGACTGTTTTATCGGTCGTGACGATACCGCTTATGTCAGTCATTATACTGTCTCCACTGGGGATATAATATAACAATTGTTTAGAAAGGGTTGAAACAGAATGTCAGGACACTCAAAATTTGCAAACATCAAGCACAAGAAAGAAAAGAATGATGCCGCTAAAGGGAAGATCTTCACGAAGCTTGGCCGTGAGCTTGCGGTAGCTGTTCGCGAGGGAGGCGGTTCTGATCCCGCTAGCAACAGCAGACTGCGCGATGCGATCGCAAAGGCAAAATCAAACAACATGCCCAATGATACGATCGATAAGGCGATCAAAAAAGCAGCCGGTGAAGACGGCGAGCACAGATATGAACGTGCGACTTATGAGGGATACGGACCTGCAGGTACAGCCATTATTGTTGAAGCTTTGACAGACAATAAAAACAGGACAGCTTCCAATGTCCGTCATGCTTTCACTAAAGGTTCAGGCAATATCGGAACACAGGG
>JAFWDW010000048.1 GCA_017515965.1 Lachnospiraceae bacterium | reverse complement strand
GATAACATGTTCGTCCATGTCAGTCATCTGAAAAGAAATGTGCTCCATTCCGAGCGAGATAGCATAATTTACACTCTGCTCGTCAAGTGCCTTCCCCTTATCAGCTAATGAAGCAAGCTGCGCAATCACTTTGCCGGCCTCCTCAACGTGATCGGGATGACCCGTCACTTTAACAGCATTATCTCTTGTCAGAAGTGAAACACCGAATGCTTTTTCTATCTTTCGCGCATACGTATCATACTGACCGAAGACGGCCTGTGTTGTCGATGCGGGAAGTTCAATTGTAAGTTCATATTGTTGATCTGCCAAATCATTACCTCATAAAACAAAGCCTGCCGGAAACAGTTCTTCAAGGCGATACGAAACAGTCCGGCTGCCATCATTCAGATAGATCATGAATGTTTTTGGATCACAGAATTCCTGCATGACCTGGCGGCAGACGCCACAGGGAGGACACATGTTTTCAGGCTCTTTATCACACGGTCCGCCGACAATAGCAATTGCTTCAAATTCACGTACGCCTTCGCTGACTGCTTTAGAGAAAGCGGTTCTCTCAGCGCAGATCGAAGGAGAATACGCTCCGTTCTCAACATTGCACCCTGAAAAGACTTGACCGTTCTTAGCCAGCAGTGCGGCTCCTACAGCGAAATCTGAATACGGCACATAAGCGAATGTGCGTGCCTCTTTAGCTTTTTCAATTAATCTTTCAGCATTCATATCTATCCTCGGTCTATTTTGTTTTGTCAGCCTCGATCAGTTTTCTGAGCGCCAGTACCGCCGTCTTGATCGCAGCTGTCGTATCATGGACCTGTTCATTGGGAAGTCCCTGTGCAGCTCTCTCCTGATTAGCAATAACAAGGAGAACGGTGCCCACACGTACGCGCAGGTATGAACCGCAGACAAACAATGCAGCCGATTCCATTTCAGAGCCGACAGTGCCCAGCCTTTTCCAGGCTGTCCACTTGGACAAAAGCTCATCGGCAGTCGGCATGACTTCCGGTCTGTGTTGACCGAAAAAGGCATCTTTGCATTGAACAACACCCGTGTGATAGACATTGTTCAGATCAATCGCGGCATCAACAAGCGCATTGGTGACACTCAGATCCGCAACTGCCGGGAACTCGATCGGCGCATACTCTTTCGTCGTGCCTTCCATGCGTATAGCTCCCGTCGCGATAATCAGGTCACCTCCGCATATCTCTGTCTGCATCCCGCCGCAAGTTCCGACGCGGATAAAAGTGTGCGCTCCGCATGCTGTCAACTCTTCTATCGCTATGGATGCCGACGGGCCGCCTATGCCGGTCGACACCACTGAGACAGGTGTGCCGTCCAGCGAACCGGTATACGTTACATATTCCCTGCTGTCAGCGACAAGTTTCACATCATCGAAAAACGCGGCGATCGCTTTGCATCTCTTGGGATCTCCCGGAAGAATTACATATTTTCCTATGTCATCCGGCCCAACACCCGTGTGATATTGTTTCCCGGAACCTTCTGCGTAATCAATCATCGTTTACAACCTCTCGTAGTTTCTCTTTGTAATGTCTGAAAACTTACCGTCAGGTGACATTAAAACAACTGAAAACAGAGTGTTTCCTTCAGGCATTTGAATCGGTCCGTTATACTTCTCGGAAGCTGCTGTGGGCTCGGTCCCATCCATTGTGTAATATGCGGTATAACCATCAGGAACCTGAACTGTGATCTGCTGCGCGCCGGTGTACTGACCTGTACTTGGAGTAACGGCCGGTGCATCAGCAATTGGGAGCTCTACATTGTACGTAAATGAGACAGGTAAACTCTCAATACCTTTCTTGTTAACAGCAATTGCCTGAAGTATCGTTTCTCCCTCAGAAATCTGTACCGGATTGATATAGCGTTTTCCTTCCTTTGTTGGAACAGATCCGTCAGTCGTATAATAGATGTCCTTAGCGCCGGGTGCTTCAAGAGACACTTGCTGAACATCATCATACTCTCCCTCCTCGAGCGAGACGGTCGGTACGGCCACATCATAGTCTTTCAGTTTGGCCCTCACACTGTCATCTTCTATCGTATCAAGAACGATGGCTATTTTAGATGACTGCTTGCTGTCCTGGTAGAAGGAGAACAATACTTTATAGAGCGGAACTTCTTTCGGATACTTGGCTACAATGTCCAGCAGCAAGTCTTCCGCTTTATCAGCCTGATCCTGAGCAATATAGACTTTGTAGATCGCATTGTAAGCATCACTCTTATCCTCATGCATATCGATCGCACGATTCAAAAGTGTCTCAGCCTGTTTATAATCTCCGTTTTTATATGCGTTTTTGCCTCTTGATACAAGACCGGCATAAGATCCACGGTATAAAACAAAGATGAGAACTCCGATCAGTACAAACAGAAGCAAGAGCAGACTGATCAGCGTTCTGCGTTGTTTTCTGCGTTTCTTCTTCTCTGCCTGACGGGCACGGCGTTTGCGGGCCAACTCAGCTTCACGCGCCGCCTGGGCCTTTTGTCTTGCCGCGTAAGCCGAACGCCTGCGCGCACCCTGATCCTCAATCTCTCTGGCGAGTACATCATCCATAGGATTGTAATCAGGAACCATTTGTATTTCATGACCGCAGTCCGGACAGACCAACATGCCCTCCGGGATGGAACTTCCACATCTGGGACAAATCATAACTGAAAACTTCTCCTTGCCGCTAACAAACAATTAGACATTAACTGGGCAACCGTCATAGGACCTACACCTCCGGGAACAGGTGTGATCGCGGATGCTATCTCTGATACTTTTTCAAACTCAACGTCGCCGCAGAGCTTGCCGTTCTCATCGCGATTCATAGCAACATCGATCACAACAGCTCCGGGCTTAACAAATTCAGGCGTAACAAAATGTGCTTTTCCGACTGCTGACACCAGAATGTCCGCCTGCGAAGTAACTGAAGGCAGATCACGTGTGTGCGAATGACAGACCGTGACAGTCGCATTACGCTCAAGCAGCTGCACAGCCATAGGTTTTCCTACAATATTGCTGCGCCCGATCACTACGCAGGATGCACCATCCAGAGGCACTTCGTACTCATCGAGAAGGCGCATGATCCCAGCAGGTGTGCAGGGGATAAACGTTTCCTGTCCTGCAAGCATCCTGCCGACATTGACCGGATGGAATCCGTCTACATCCTTGTCCGGGCTGATCGCATTGGTGCATGCGGTCTCATCCAGATGAGCGGGCAGAGGCAGCTGAACCAGGACGCCGTGAATGCTGTCGTCCTGATTGCATTTTTCGATTTTGTCAAGCAGCTCATCCTGCGTGATCGTATCGGGCAGATGCCAGATCTCGGATTCGATCCCGACCTGTTCACAGGCTTTCTTTTTATTGCGCACATAGATAGTCGAGGGTCCCATGTCACCGACCTGGATCACAACCAGTTTCGGAATAAGACCTCTTTCTTCTTTCAGTTTGGTGCACGCTGCTTTTACTTCTTCTTTTACTTTAGCCGCAACTGCTTTTCCGTCTATAATTTTTGCTGCCAATCCGTTCACATTCCTCTCATAACACAATTATTCGTCATTCATCAGACTCTGTTCAAACTCTTCCGCTGAGGTCATCAGGACCTTCCTAGGCTTCGTGCCCTCTTCCTCGCCGACGACTCCGGCTTCACAGAGCTGATCCATGATGCGTGCTGCGCGGTTAAAACCGATCTTGAACCTTCTCTGCAGCATGCCGATGGATGCTTTTTCCTTCTCAATGATAAAGACACCGGCATCAATGAAGTATTCATCGCGATCATCTTCAGGTTCCTCAGCGCCGATCGAAACATTGCCTGTCCGGCCTATCGCGGAAGAAGCCTGAGAGACTTCCTGACTGACCTGTTCGTCGTATTCTGATTTTTCATTATGCTTGATCAGATAATCGACAACTTTGCTGACTTCCTGATCGGAGACAAACGCACCCTGCACACGGACGGGTTTCGGATAACCCGACGGATAGAACAACATGTCGCCTTTACCGAGAAGCTTTTCAGCTCCGTTCATATCAAGAATGGTGCGTGAATCAACACCGCTTGTAACTGCAAAAGCGATGCGTGATGGCATATTGGCTTTGATCAGTCCTGTGATGACATTGACAGAAGGTCGCTGCGTCGCAATCACTAAGTGAATACCGGCCGCGCGTGCCAGCTGCGTCAGACGGACAATCGCATCCTCCACTTCTTTGGATGATACCATCATGAGGTCTGCAAGCTCATCGACAATGATCACGATCTGCGGAAGCGGACGACGAACTTCATCATCTTCTTGTGTCTTCTTCTTCAATTCACGTTTGATACGCGCATTATACTCTTCGATCTTGCGTGAGCCGAATTCGGCAAAAAGCCTGTAGCGCCTTGTCATTTCGGCAACAGCCCAGTTGAGGGCTCCCGCCGCTTTCTTCGGATCAGTGACGACCGGTATCAACAGATGCGGTATATTGTTGTAGACAGACAATTCCACCACTTTGGGATCGATCATGATCATTTTGACTTCATCGGGGCGCGCCCGGTAAAGAATGCTCATGATGATCGTATTGATGCAGACTGATTTACCTGATCCTGTCGCGCCTGCGATCAGGACATGCGGCATTTTCTGAATATCAGCAATAACCGGTAACCCCGCGATATCTCTGCCTGCTGCAAAAGCAATCTTGGATTTGTGATTCTTAAACGCCTCATCTTCAAGCAGATCTCGCAGCATGACCGTCATATTTGATTTGTTCGGAACCTCAATACCAACGGCGGCCTTGCCAGGGATCGGCGCTTCGATACGAATATCTGAGGCAGCCAGATTCAATTTGATATCACTTTCTAAGGCAACGATCCTGCTGACTTTGACACCGGCTTCAGGCTGTAATTCATAGCGTGTCACAGCCGGACCGCAGCTGACATCTGTCACTGTCACATTCACGCCAAAGCTTTGAAGCGTCTCTTCCAGCTTGATCGCAGTATCGCGCAGATAACTGCGTGAATCGCCCCCGTATTTTGACCCGCGTGCCAAAAGCGAATAAGGCGGGAAAGAATAATCCGCATCAGCCGGTTCAGAATCACCCGAAACTATCATTGTTTCAGGTTTGCTGACAGATGCAGTCTTGCTAGTCTGCGGCGGCTTTTGCGTCTCCAGGGATTCTTTTTCTGTAACAGCCGGTTTTTTACGAGCCGTTTTTCTGGCGGGTCTTGACTGTTCTTTCTTGGGCGCATCCGGATCGCCGACTGTCTGATAGAGATCCGGAACGCTGTTCTCATTGGACTTCTGTGAAGAGCCCGGTGACAGTTCAACGATTTCCGGGGAGCGGCTCAATGATGTACCGGATGTTTTCCCTTTTTGTGTGCCAAGGGCAACGCTGTAATCATCCAGTGTTTCAAATACAGACTGATCATGGATCGTGATATCATGCTGATGATCAGCCAGATCTGTCTCATTTGTATCTTTTATGTCATAGTAACGAGGATCAGATTCATAGGCAGGTTTCTTAACGGGCGAAGCAGGAAGAGGTTTTTCAATCTCCTGTATCTTTGCCTGCTCTTTTTTTGCCAGCTTTTTCTCCTGTTTTCTGCGCTTGCG
>JAFWDW010000047.1 GCA_017515965.1 Lachnospiraceae bacterium | reverse complement strand
GTATACTTCTTCGTGGAGATGTTGTTGATGACAAGATCTCCGGAGTCATACCGGTCCAGACCTCCGATGATGTTCAGAAGTGTGGTTTTACCGGAACCGGAAGGCCCCAGGACAGCAACAAACTCATTGTCCCTGAGATTCAGGGACACACCGTCCAGAGCTTTCTGATGCAGCTCACCGGTAATATATTCTTTTCGAATATCCTTAATCTGAAGCATCTTGCACCTCTGTTAGTTTACAATCAATCTATTTTACCATGTTTTGATATAAAATTCTCTTTGCTTTTTTTAAAATATATGATATGATACTTGGGCATGGAAGGTTAGCTCAGCTGGGAGAGCATTCGCTTGACGTGTGAAAGGTCGCAGGTTCGAGCCCTGTACCTTCCATCAGGACCGGACAGTCGGAAGGCTGTCCGGTTTTTTGTTTTTTAAGCGCAGGCTTCTATGGTATAATCATAATAACTAATTGTGCGCAATTCGGATTCCTATAGAAGGAGATAAAGCTTATGTCTGCTATATATGATCGCGTTGTCAAATGTCTTGAATGTGTACGTGCAAAAACAGATTTTGTTCCAAAAGTCGCTTTGGTACTCGGATCAGGACTCGGAGATTACGGGAATGAGATTCAGGTGGAAGCAATAGTAGACTACCATGATATCGAAGGCTTTCCTGTCTCAACAGTTCCCGGACACAGCGGAAGGTTTATCTTCGGCTATGTTGAAGATGTGCCTGTTGTCTGTATGCAGGGACGTGTGCACTACTATGAAGGGTACGCGATGGAGGATGTTGTTCTGCCGGTACGTCTGATGAAGCTCATGGGTGCGGAAGTCTTCTTCGTGACGAATGCCGCCGGTGGTGCAAATGAGGTCTTTAATGCCGGTGATTTCATGATGATCACGGATCAGATATCACAGTTCGTTCCCTCTCCGCTCGCCGGACCGAACCCCGATGAGTTCGGAACACGCTTCCCGGATATGTCCGAGATCTACAACAAGGATCTGCGTGTTCTCTTGCGCGAGGCTGCTGACGAATTGAATATTACGCTTTATGAGGGAACGTATCTTCAGACGAGCGGACCGAATTTCGAGACACCGGCTGAGGTAAGATTCTTCAGATCGGTCGGCGCTGACGCTGTCGGCATGAGCACGGCAGTGGAGACGATCGCGGCCAATCACATGGGCATGAAGATCTGCGGCATCACGTTTATCTCCAACCCGGCAGCAGGTCTTTCCAAAAACCCGCTGACGCACGAGGAAGTGCAGGAAGCGGCGAATGAAGCCTCCAAGAGATTCAAGAAACTCGTCACAGTTGCGATTCGGAAGATCGGCAAACAGCTGTAAACAGATTAAGGAGAACAGATGAACACCAGGATTTACAATGCAAGAATACTGACTCTGGATGGCGAAACTGATGTCATCCAAGGAGAGATCTGTATCGAGGGCGATACGATCACCTATGTCGGAAGCGGGGAAGATGCGCCTCAGGCGCTTTTATGGGACTGCGAGATCGATGCGGAAAATAATCTGATTCTGCCGGGATTCAAAAACGCACACACCCACTCTGCGATGACATTCCTGCGCTCTTTTGCCGATGATCTGCCGCTGCTTGAGTGGCTTAACACCCGTGTTTTTCCGATGGAGGCACATTTAAAACCGGAGCATATACTGTGGTTTTCAAAGCTTGCGATCATGGAGTATCTGACCAGCGGTATCACCGCCAATTTTGACATGTACTTTTTCCCTGAGCAGATTGCACAGGCCTCGATCGAGACAGGCTTTCGTACGGTGATGGTCAGCGGACTCAACAATTACGGCGGATCTGTTGAAGAGCTGGAAGAGAACTACCTGAAATTCAATGATTATCATGATCTGATTTCGTATCAGCTCGGCATTCACGCTGAATACACATGCAGTGACGATCTGATGAAGTCAGTGGCGCAGCTCGCGTACAAACACTCTGCGCCGGTCTATATGCATCTGGCCGAAACAGAACAGGAAGTCAGAGAGTGTCAGGAGCGCCATGACGGTCTGGGACCGGTCAAATACTTCGATTCGATCGGAATGTTTGATTACGGCGGAGGCGGTTTCCACTGTGTTCATCTGGATGAGGAAGATATAGAAATATTTAAAGCGCATGACCTGTATGCCGTGACTAATCCGGCTTCCAATCTGAAACTGGCCAGCGGGATCTGCCATACAGCAGATCTGCTTGCGGCAGATATACCGATGGCGATCGGTACTGACGGGCCGGCGAGCAACAATTGCCTCGATTTCTTCAGAGAGATGTTTCTCGTGACAGGGCTGGGCAAGATCAGAGAGATGGATGCGGCTGCAGTTCCGGCAGAAGCAGTGCTGAAGATGGCGGCAGCAGACGGCGCACGGGCGATGGGGCTGCATGACTGCGATTGTCTGGCTCCGGGCAAGAAAGCGGATCTGATTATGATTGATATGAAGCAGCCGAATATGCAGCCGGAGCACAATATTGTCAAGAATCTTGTCTACAGCGGCAGCAAGCAGAATGTCAAGATGACGATGGTTGGCGGCAAGGTCTTATACAAGGACGGCAAGTTCGACATCGGCATCGATCCGGAAGAAGTATATGCAAAAGCGAATGAGATGGTCAGGAGGGATTTCTAATGTCGTTATTAGTGACAGGAGGCGCCGGATACATCGGCAGTCACACAGTTGTAGAGCTGTTGGATGCGGGTTATGATGTCGTGGTGCTGGACAATCTGAGCAATTCAAGTCCGAAAGCGATTGACCGGATCGAGGAGATCACCGGGAAAAAGGTAAAATTCTACCGCGCGGACCTGCTTGATATGATGGCGCTTGATCAGATTTTTGCGCAGGAGGATATTGACGGCGTGATTCATTTCGCCGGACTCAAGGCTGTCGGCGAATCAGTTCAGAAACCGTGGCATTACTATCACAACAATATCACCGGTACGCTCTGTCTGATCCGCACGATGATGGAACGCGGTGTCAAGAAGATCATCTTCAGTTCATCGGCGACGGTTTACGGGGACCCGGAGGAGATCCCGATCACCGAGAACTGCCCGAAGGGCCAGGTCACCAATCCCTATGGATGGACCAAGTGGATGATCGAGCAGATTCTGACTGACATGCACACATCCGATCCTGAGTGGAACATCGTTTTACTGCGCTATTTTAATCCGATCGGTGCACATGCGAGCGGACGGATCGGAGAGGACCCGAAGGGAATACCGAACAATCTCCTTCCCTATGTAGCGCAGGTGGCGGTCGGCCGCCTGGAAAAACTCGGCGTTTTCGGCGATGATTATCCGACACCGGACGGAACCGGCGTGCGTGACTACATCCATGTCGTTGATTTGGCGAAAGGCCATGTCAAGGCGCTGAAGAAATTTGATGAGGATCCTGAAGTACGCGTTTACAATCTCGGGACCGGTCATGGATACTCGGTTCTTGAAGTGGTGAATGCCTTTGGTAAAGCCTGCGGTAAAGACATCCCTTATGAGATCAAACCGCGGCGCGCAGGCGATATTGCCGCTTGTTACGCGAATCCGGCAAAAGCCGAAGAAGAGCTTGGCTGGCATGCCGAGAAGGATATAGAAGAGATGTGTGCCGACACCTGGAACTGGCAGAAGAACAACCTAAACGGTTACGCTGATGCATAAGAAACAGCCGGCCGGATCGAGAGGGAAGAAGTAAATCACTTGCCAAATTGAGTGAAATGCGCTAATATAGTTCTGGTTATGAATTGTGTTAAGTGTTCATAACCAAGGGGAGAGTATAAATAGTAGGAAAGGTGACTTATGGATCGCTATATCATTAAGGGTGGCAATCCGCTGGTCGGTGAAGTAGAGATCGGCGGAGCGAAGAATGCCGCACTCGGCATTATCGCAGCCTCCATTATGACTGACGAGACGGTAACCATTGAGAATTTACCGGACGTCAATGATACAAATGTTTTATTAGAAGCTATGCAGGGAATAGGCGTCCGCGTGATGCGTATTGACCGTCACACCGTGAAGATCAATGCGAGCAGCGTCTTTTCCCATTGTATTGAATACGACTATATCAGAAAGATTCGCGCGTCATACTATCTCTTAGGCGCGCTCCTCGGAAAGTACCGCCACGCTGAGGTGGCACTGCCCGGCGGATGCAAGATCGGATCCAGACCGATCGATCAGCATATCAAAGGCTTCAAAGCTCTCGGAGCCAAAGTTACTCTGAATCACGGCAATATCATTACAGAGGCGGACCAGTTGAGAAGTACGCATCTTTATTTTGATGTCGTTTCAGTCGGCGCAACGATCAATGTGATGATGGCGGCAGCTATGTCCGAGGGTACCACGATTATGGAAAACGTGGCAAAGGAGCCGCATGTCGTCGATATCGCCAACTTCCTGAACAGCATGGGCGCCAAGATCAGGGGCGCCGGAACGAACGTCATCCGCATCACGGGTGTCAGGAAGCTCCACGGCACGACTTATTCGATCATTCCGGATCAGATTGAGGCCGGAACATTCATGTTTGCCGCAGCTGCGACCCGTGGTGATGTCACAGTGCTCAATGTCATCCCGAAGCATTTGGAGGCAACGATCTACAAGCTGATCGAGCTTGGCTGTGAAGTGGAAGAGTTTGACGACGCTGTGCGTGTGGTCTCCAAGGGCAATCTCAAGCCGACCACCGTCAAGACGCTGCCGTATACGGGATTCCCGACAGATATGCAGCCGCAGATGGGCGTCACGCTGTCGATTTGTTCAGGTACCAGTATTGTGATCGAGAGTATTTTCGAGAACAGATTTAAGTACCTCGATGAGATCAAGCGCATGGGCGCTGATGTGCAGGTAGACGGCACAACTGCTACCATCCGCGGTATCGATCATCTGTGCGGCGCCAATGTCAATGCGCTGGACCTTCGTGCCGGGGCGGCATTGTGTATTGCAGGACTGGCCGCCGAGGGCACCACGGTTGTCGATGATATTCATTATATCAAGCGCGGCTATGAGAAATTCGACGAGAAACTTCGTTCACTGGGAGGAATTATTGAAGAAGTGGACAGCGAGCGCGCGTTGCAGAAGGCGCGGATGAGGATCGGATGATCAATTCGTTGTCAATCATCATTTGCTGAATTAAAAGCAGAGCCTGAATGATTTCAGGCTCTGTTTTCAATTATCAGTTCCACTATATGATGCATGACAGTCCACAACAAGAGCCTTTTCTTGTATGTTTTCTCATTTGTTGGT
>JAFWDW010000046.1 GCA_017515965.1 Lachnospiraceae bacterium | reverse complement strand
ATAAAATGCACCGATTCCTGCACGTTTTCTTATGACGAAAGGGACTCCATTTCAAAAAACATCGTATTTCCGCACGCTATCGCCGCAGAAATGACTTGCTGAAATGAAAGGAACCGAGAAAGACTCGCCTCAGTTTCCCCTTAAAGCTCCAGTTCAACTTTACGGCCGCTGGGCTCGTACTGGCGGTACTTCACACCTGCGGCACTAAGCATCTTTTTAGAGGCCTGTACGATCGTTGTATCCGCATATTTATCGCATGCATACACCAATTCTTTAATCCCGCACTGGATGATTGCCTTCGCGCACTCGTTACAAGGAAAGAGGGTGACATACAGCCGAGCATTTTTCAAACTCGCCCCGGGATAGTTAAGGATAGCATTCAGCTCGCTGTGGGTGGAGTACAGGTATTTGGAATCAAGGCCCTCTCCCTTGCCCCACGGGAAGTCATCATCCGAGCAACCGGTCGGGAAGCCATTATAACCCATGGAGAGGATCTTGTTCTCGTCGCTGACGATGCAGCAGCCGACCTGCGTGTTGGGATCCTTCGAACGCTCGGCAGAGAGCTTGGCGATCCCCATAAAGTATTCATCCCATGTGATATAGTCTTCTCTCTTATTACACATAGCGTTCCTCCTATTTTGTTCCGAACATGCGGTCTCCGGCATCGCCGACGCCCGGGATGATATAGCCGTTCTCATCAAGCTTCTCATCGATCGCGCAGACATAAATGTCGACTTCCGGATGATTCTTCTGGATGATATCGATGCCCTCCGGAGCGGCCACAATGCTCATCACGCTGATATGACGGATGCCCTTTTCCTTCAGGAGGTTGATCGCCGCTGAGATGGAAGCGCCCGTCGCAAGAAGGGGATCCAGAAGCAGCACATCACGCTCGGCACAGTCCAGCGGGAGTTTGCAATAATACTCGATCGGAGCGCCGGTCTCATCATCGCGGTAGACGCCTACATGCCCGACCTTGGATGTCGGCTCCATCGTCAATACGCCGTCTACCATGCCGAGGCCTGCACGCAGGATCGGAACGACCGCAAGGTTTTTACCTTTGATCTGCTTGACTGTTGTCGCGCAGATAGGTGTCTCCACGTCTATATCTTCCAAAGGAAGATCGCGGGTCACTTCGTAAGTCATCAGCATGGAGATCTCAGCCACCAGCTGTCTGAATTCTTTTGCTCCAGTCTTCTTGTCTCTCAAAAAACCGAGTTTGTGCTGGATCAGAGGATGATCCAAAACTTCTAATTTACCCATATCTTTATCCTTTCTGAGCAGCTTTCCTCAAACGGTTCATCAGCGCCATGCCGATGCCCTGTTCATCAAATGTTTCACTGTAGATCACATCGACGCCTTCGCGGTCGAATGCGCGTAAACTGGCAAAGAGATTGTGCGCCATCTCCTCCTCGTCAGCCTCTCCCCCGAGGATGCGTACACAGGACGCCTCATAAAAGGAGGCGTGTTCCCTGCTGGTCAAGACACCGACCTTCTTCCCTTCCCCGGCTGCCTGCACGCACAAATCACGGATCGCTTGATCCGAATCGACCAGAATGAGCGGCGCCTGCGGCGCATAGTGCCGGTATTTCATGCCAGGCGCACGCGGATGCGCCTCTTTTTCGAGCCGCGATTCCTGCCCTGTAGACAGATCCGGAATGCATTCCCTGATCATCTCCACTGTGACAGCACCCGGTCTGAGTAAGACAGGCGGCTCTTCCGTCATGTCAATGATCGTCGATTCCAGACCGATCACAGATTCCCCGTCGTCCAGAATCATATCGATCCGCCCGTCCATATCCTCCAGCACGTCACGTCCCGTGGTCGGAGACGGTTTCCCGGAGAGATTAGCGCTCGGGGCGCAGACAAAACCACCTGCGCTTCTGATCAGCTTCTGTGCTGTCTTCTGATCCGGAAACCGCACAGCAACCGTATCACGTCCTCCTGTCGTCTCATCGGGCACACAGCTTTTCTTTTTGAAGATCATGGTCAGCGGGCCGGGCCAGAAGGCTTCGGCGAGCCTGCGCGCATCTTCCGGCACTTCCGCGGCAATCTGATCCAGATCCGCTGCATCCGCTATATGAACGATCAGAGGATTATCCGAGGGGCGTCCTTTCGCCGCGTAGATCCTGCGGGCCGCGTCCCGGTTAAATGCGTTGCCGCCTAGCCCATAAACGGTCTCTGTCGGAAAGGCAACAAGACCGCCGTCTTGTATACATCGCCCGGCTTCTGCGATCGCCTGATCATCTTTTGTGCTTTCAGTAATATGTATATATCTGGTCTTCATCTGCTTATTCTACCATATATCTTGGGTTCACGCTTTCGTTTATTCAGAATTCTTAGGTTTTCTAAGATTTTTTTATTTTAGACTTGATTTATTTACACATTCTTGATATTGTAAATGCACGGTAGATAAGTTTTCTTGTCTATCGCCCCTCATGTGTGATTTTCCGGTGCCCCCATCGGGAAATCCGCACTTTATTCTCATTCCTTTAGTATCTATAGTATCACGGAAAAAGGCAGTCTTATGACTGCCTTTTTTCGTATGATCATCTTTATTATGAACTTAATGAATATCCGATACGTCGACATCCGGCACGATACTGATCTGGTATTCCGGATACTCTGCTTTAATTTCTTCATGCAATGTTGCCAACGCTTCTCCCGGTGCAATATCAAAACTTAAAACCACATCAAAACGGATCAGTTTTTCCTTTATGTCCGCATAGAACCCGTGCATCTGCAGCGCCCAGGGATGCTCCATCACGATGTGTTGTACACGATTGCGCATATCTGCCTCAGGACCGTCTTTCGTGTTAAATGAATACACACCGACACCCGTCAGAATCACTCCGGTCTCCTGATATACCTTGGCCTGCACATGGCGTGTCAGCACATCCACTTCATCGACCGTCATCGTGTCGGGAAGTTCTACATGAACAGAAGCGTAGTTTCTGTCAGGGCCGTAATTGTTCAGAATCAGATCGTATGCTCCGCGCACTTCCGGCAATTCCGTAATCGTCTTTTTAATACGTTTTGTGATCTCGGGATCCGGTCTGTGTCCGAGGATATCATCAACTGTTTCGATCATCATCTCAATACCTGATTTGATGATGAAGATCGAAATGATCACGCCGACATAAGCTTCAAGTGATATGCCGGTGGTCAGATAGATAACCGCGGAAGCCAGAACAGAAGCAGACAGGATCGCGTCAAAGAGCGCGTCAGCGCCGGAAGCGACCAGTGCTCCGGAATTGACCTGCTTTCCCTTTTTCTTGACATACTGGCCGAGAAAGATCTTGACCAGAACCGCTGCGGCAATAATGATCAGTGATACGGTCGAATAATCGGCCTTTTCAGGATGAATGATCTTTTTGACAGACTCGACCGCTGATGTAACACCTGCGTAGAGCACGATCGCCGCTACGATCATCGCGCTTAAGTATTCAATACGGCCATATCCCAGTGGATGCTTTTTGTCCGGGAGCTTGCCCGCCAGCTTCGTCCCCACGATGGTGATCACGGATGAAAGCGCGTCGGACAAGTTGTTGACCGCGTCGAGCGTGACGGCGATCGAATGCGAGATCAATCCGACTGCTGCCTTAAATGCCGCCAGAAAAACATTGGCAATAATGCCGATAATGCTGGTCTTGACGATAACCTGGTCGCGGTCCATTACCGCGCCGGCGATTTCATTATGCTTTCGAGTTCCTTCTGCCATGATGTCTCCTCTTCTTTTTTTGTAAATTTGATGTGATCACCTCTGTCTGTCACAACATGATAACCAACCTTTTCCACTCGAAGTTTCATACAGCGTACACACTCTGCTGCCTCGTCACCTGTGCAGATCTTGTTATCATAGAGCAAATATTTGCCCCTCACGTCAGACGGGGACAGATTAGGCATGACAACGTTTGCCCCGGCAAGAAGCCCCTTTTCGCGGCCCAGCGGGTCAACAGTTCCCAGCGCTGTCGTCGCAGGCAAAAGCACGTCCGGGATCAGGAGCCTGACGATCGAGAGGATCTTGAGCGTCATCTCCGTGCTTCCGGCCTGCTCATGCGCAAACTGTGTATCCTGATGCGGGATGAACGGCCCGGTCCCCACCATCTCCGGTTTGAATATCTGAAGAAACCTGAGATCTTTGATCAGATGCTCTGTCGTCTGATAGGGAGATCCGATCATCATGCCGCAACCGACCTGATAACCCAGTTCGCGCAGTTTGACTAGGCACCGGAAGCGGTTATCGTAAGACATTTCTTCCGGATGGAGTTTCTCGTAGTGTGCCCTGTCTGCGGTCTCATGGCGGAGCAGGTAACGGTTCGCACCGGCGTCAAACAGACGCTCATAGCTCTCCTCCGACCGCTCTCCGAGGGAAAGCGTAATGGCGCAGTCAGGGTATTTCTTTCTTATTGCCTCCACGATCGGCACCATCACGTCATCAGTGAAGTAAGGGTCCTCCCCTCCCTGCAGGACGATCGTGCGAAATCCCAGCTCGTAGCCCTGATCAGCGCATGAGAGGATCTCCTCCGCCGTCAGGCGGTAGCGTTCACAGTTCTTGTTGCCGCGGCGGATACCGCAGTAATAACAATTGTTCTTGCAGTAATTTGTAAATTCGATCAGACCGCGCAGGTAAACGTCTTTTCCATAGTGCTTCTCCCGCACCTCCCTGGCCTTCTCAGCCATGTAATCGATCGATGCCTGGTCTTCACATAGAAGAAGTGCTTTAAGCTCTTCGTCAGTGATCCTGCGGGGGTTGCTGATCAATTTGTCAACGATTTCGGTGGTCTTTTCTGTTAGATTGTATTCTTCCATTCAGATCACGTTCCTTTCTGTCATCTATCTTTTGTAGCATAACATTTTTTGCCGTGTTTTTAAATACAAAAAGCCCCTGTCTTGTGTATACTATAAACAGAATGAAACCGAGCTTCACGCAGGAGGATAAAAATGCAGAATCTGATCATTGACAGGGGCGATATCACGAAACTGAAAGTGGATGCGATCGTCAACGCAGCAAACTCAAGCCTGCTCGGCGGAGGCGGTGTCGATGGCGCGATCCACCGCGCAGCGGGTCCTGAGCTTGTTGCAGAATGCCGCACTCTCGGGGGCTGTAGAACCGGCGAAGCAAAGATCACCAAAGGCTATCATCTGCCGGCAAAGCATGTCATCCACACGGTCGGGCCGATCTATGCGGGACGTGATCAAGATCCCATCCTGCTGGCTGACTGTTACCGCAATTCTCTTGACCTGGCCTTTGAAAACGATCTGCACTCCATCGCTTTCTCCGCCATTTCGACCGGTGTGTACGGCTATCCTCGGGAGGAAGCAACACATATTGCTGTAAATACCGTCAGGGAATGGCTGGCAGCACATCCGGATTATGTGATCGACGTGATCTTCTCGTGCTTCAGCGCCGAGATCGCCGGCCTGTATGAAGCGGAACTGGCCATTAACTAAGCAGTCACCCGGCTTGAATTAAAAAGGATGCAGCGCTCCGGCGCTGCATCCTTTTTCGGGGAAAAATAGTAGTTTAATCGGTCTTAATCCCGGTCGCTCATGTAATCCACATAGTCTGCCTCACTGGCAAACAACATATAACGACCGCCTACATATCCCATGTAACCGTAACTGTTGTTGTATCCTTTCATGACAGGCCTCCTTAAGTGATTGGTTTCTCTTTACACTTAAGATTCTATGCTTTAGCCTGTTCATCTGTATATACAGCCGGTAGTTTTACAGTTCCTCCGGCAGTATTTTTTCGCACAGGTATTTTAAAAACTCACAACTCGTATAAGCGGCAAATTTCTGGTACTGATCAGACTTTCTGGCATCAGCGAAATCACATATACTCTTGGCGATGATGGGATAGGGCCGCGGCTCTGTGCAGTGCAGCGCAGCATAGGCAACGCCATAACTCTCCATTTCGAGCGCTTTTGTCTCTTTGTACTGGCTGTGAATCTGTTTCTCCAGAATCAGCCGGTTCGCAACCACCGTACTGCCGCTGGCCATGTGACCGACATGCACGTGACACTGATGTTCATCGGTCTCGACAGCCTTCTCAAAATACGGGAAAAGCTTTTCATCAATGTTGACAAACGTTGGCCTTGGAAGAAAACCGACTTCACCAAAGCGTATGTCTGCCTCTTCCGGGCTGACAAATTTGCCGTTGGAGTAGTTCCACACGGCATCCGCCAGAACTACGTCTCCGTAAAGCTGATCTTCCGGCTTTTCTTCGCCCGTACCCGCTGCGATACCGGGCATGATCAGATACATGGGACGATAGCGCTCGATCAGTTTCATCGACAGTGTGGCAGCGGCGGTCATGCCCATCTCCTCCTGCTGTGCAGCCACCACTTTGACAGTGTGACCGTCCTTCGGCATCAGGGCCTCCATATACTTCTGATCGTCCCCGTCGAAAGTCTTGACCTCCCAGTCATACATGCGGGCCACCGCATCATGCTCTGTCTGTGTTACATAGATATAAGCAGCAAATACGCGTTCATCCATTATGATCATGAACCTCCCTCACTGTTATAATAACATATCAACACCCTACTGAACGAGCCTGTTTTTCGCGTTTTCAAGCACTTCGATCACCCTGTCACACCAGGCATCAAACTCCGGATCTTCCTCCTGACATTCCGGGTGTGAGAAAACATAATCTAACGCACGCCTGATCACCTGATAAAAGCCTTTCTTTCCGTGAACGCCGAGAGGAACATGTCTTTCATCGCAACCGCCTCCCGCTTGATTATCTGTTACTAAATTATACCATAATCATTGCCATTGCGCTCTAATCGTAAAAAACAAAGCCCTGCCGGAAAGCAGGGCCTTTTTACCTGCAAAAAATGATCTGTTTACTTCTTTCTGACAGCTTTTGCGACAGCAACGACAAGTCCGTAAAGCACGCCGGCGATCGGCCAGATGATCCATGTGCGATCCCATGCCTGGGTGATAAAGCTAAGCCCCAGATAAAGGGCAATGGCAGCACACCAGTAAATCGTCGCGAGGAGATCATTCTTTTTATTCTCCTCTTTTTGCTCCAAGGTGTAATCGCCTTCCTGCAGCAGCATCTTATAGCTGTCCCAGATGATGCTGGTGCGCACGATCATGTAGACACCGATGGCCACCATTACCAGAAGACAGGCGGTACCGATGCCTGCTGCCAGCTCGTTTTCTCCGAAAAGGATCATACCGATAAAGATCGGAATGACCGAGACCACACAGAGGACAATGCCTATCGCAAGCCAGACGGTATAGGTATGCGTATATCTGTCGCGCCGCTCGCGTGTCATGCCGTCTACACCGTAAGCCGTATCAATCGCTTCCTTTTCAAAAAACTCATACGGATGACCGGCGAGAGCTGATGTCACAAACAGAGCGACTGCTCCGCCAACCAGCAGGAAGAGAACGAGAATGCCGATCCCGACCACGCGTCCTTCGGACATGTGAAGCATTCCCTGATCCTGACAGACTGACAGAACCACGATCAAGACCGGCGAGAGAATGCACATCATCACACCGAGCGCGATTCTGGCCGCTATCGTGGAGCGGTACGACAGAAAGGCCACTGCATCTTCCATAGAGACTGATCTCACAGGAAGATCTTCTGTTCCCGAGCTTGTGCTGACAACGGCTGCCTCTTCCGGAAATGTCTCCTCATCTTTTAACAGAAAGTCTGTGCTGACTCCGAAGATCTCCGACATCTTGATGATCCGGTTCATATCCGGAATCGACTGGGCTCCCTCCCATTTGGAAATAGACTGCCGGCTGACATTCAGCTTTTCAGCCAGTTCTTCCTGTGACCATCCGTTCCTTTTTCTCAGTTCGATAATCTTATCTGCAAGTATCATTATGGTTCTCCTTCCATCCGGTACAGTTTGAATTTGTTTGCTGTTTTTTGTGCTTTCAGCATACTGATCAGGATGGTTGCACGCTATAAAGCGCGCTTGAAACTTGCGCAACCAGCGGTTGCAAATCCCGTTATTTCAGGCGTTTGAGCACCTCAAGCAGGAATTCCCACGTTCTTTGTACACTGGCGACATCCATGCTCTCACGGGGCGTGTGAATGTCTGTCATCTCAGGTCCGAAAGATACTATGTCGATTCCCGGCATCTTGTCGGCGAACAGACCGCATTCAAGACCGGCATGGATTACGGTCACGATCGGCTCATGACCGTACTGTTCTTTAAAGACTTCGACCATCAGGTCGCGCAGACAGGAATCCTTCTGATACTCCCAGGCCGGGTAGTCACCGGACAAGGTCATAGAACCCCCAAGCTTTTCCATGATCTGTTTCAGCTCATCAAGGAGCGCATCCTTTTCACTCTTCACACTGCTGCGCACGCTGATGGACATGCTCACCTCAGACGCCTCGCCCATCCTTTCTTCGGTTTTCAGGATGCCAAGGTTCAGGGAAGTCTGCACCAGTCCCGGGATATCAGGATTCATCTTCTGCACGCCGAACGGGATCCGGCAAAGGGCTTCGACCACACGGCTTGTCGTCTCCTCATCAAAAGCATCCGCGCCCATAGCCGTCCTGACGTCCTGATCGACGGATATCGTCAGCCGGATATCAGGATCTGTTTCGCTGTACTCTTTTTCCAGCGCCATATTGAGCCTGCCGATCAGAGCGATCAGCTGTCTGATCTGCGCATCACTTGAAACGATCAACTGTGCTGACGATGAAGCCGGGATCGCGTTGTCCTTTTTACCGCCTTCGATCCTGACGATTCTGAAATCTGCCTCTTCTGACAGCGCTTTTAGGGCACGTCCGAGCACCTGACTGGCATTGGCTCTGCCGCGGTTGATATCAACACCGGAGTGTCCTCCAAGACCTTTTTCCACTTTGATGATCGCTTCCGACCCGCCAAAGATTGCATGTTTAACGGGAATACTGCATTCGGCGGTAGCACCTCCGGCGCATCCGGCCAGCAGGATCCCCTCATCCTCGGAATCGATATTGAGAAGGTATCTGGCCTTAAGGAGCGAAGCGTCAAGCGCGGCAGCTCCGAGCATTCCGATCTCCTCGTCAACTGTAAAGACTGCCTCCAGCGGAGGGTGCGGGATACTGTCAGAGGCGAGAATCGTCAGTGCATACGCCACAGCAATACCGTCATCGCCGCCGAGCGTCGTTCCCTCTGCGGTGACCATACCGCCATCTTCACGCAGCATCAACGGATCCTTCTCCATGTCGAGCGGACAGCCCGGATCCTTTTCGCAGACCATATCGATATGACCCTGCAACATGGCAGCGGGTGCCTGCTCATAGCCGGCGGTCCCGTCTTTCCATATCATGACGTTGCCGCTCTCGTCCTGCTGCCACTTCAGTTCATGGTCTTTGGCAAAATGAACCAAATAATCGCTGATCTGCTGTGTATGGCCCGACCCGTGCGGTATCCGGCAGATCTCTTCAAAGTATTGAAACACTTCCCGGGGTTCCAGATGTGAAAGGACTCCCATTTAACTTCCTCCTTCAGTTACATCAGCGGCGCGAGCACTTTCAGTACGGCACCGACGACCACATAGAATATGCCTGTCTGTTTGACCGTCTCGTCAGTCACGAGCTGACTCTTCTCCAAGGTCTCCTGGAAATCTTTTTCAATATCCAGGACGCATGCTGTTCTGTACATATATGTTGCACATTCATAATGATGATACAGGCTCCGGTAATCCAGATTGATCGTGCCGACGACCGCCTTCACATCATCGCAGACAAACGACTTGGCGTGGACAAATCCCGGTGTGTATTCATAGATCTGCACCCCGGACTTGCGCAGCGAATAGTAATGAGATTTCGCCAAAGCGTACGCCAGTTTCTTATCCGGTATGCCGGGCAGAATGATCTTGACATCGACTCCGCGTTCAGCCGCGTATTTAAGCGCAGTCTCCATCTCGCCGTCCAGAATCAGATACGGCGTCATGATATGCACGTAGGTGCTGGCGCGGTTCAGAATATCCATATAGACCGTCTCTCCGACCTTATCATCGTCCAGCGGACAGTCGCAGTACGGGATCACACAGCCGCTTCTGAACGGAGGCTCATACCCGCCGTTATCCAGATACTCGCTGAAGATAGGTGATTCCTCGTCTATATTCCACATCTGCAGGAACATGAGCGTAAAGCTCGGTACCGCATCGCCTTTGACCATGAGACCGGTATCTTTCCAATGTCCGAATCTCTCCTTGCGGTTGATGTACTCGTCCGCCAGGTTGATCCCGCCGGTAAAAGCGGTTTTTCCGTCGATCACCATGATCTTCCGGTGATCACGGTAATTATAATGAGAGGAAAGAAGGGGCATGACCGGTGCAAACGCCTTGGCATTGATCCCTCTTTCTCTCAGTTTCTGCCAGTAGCCGGCCGGAAGTGTGGATATCTCGCACATCCCGTCGTACATCACGCGCACTTCCACTCCTGCTGCCGCCTTCTCTAACAGGATCTCCAGGATACTGCCCCACATATAGCCTTCCTCAAGGATAAAATATTCCAAGAAGATGAAGCGCTCCGCGCGCTGCAGCTCGTAGATCATAGACTTAAACATCTCTTCCCCGATCGGATAATAGGTCGTCTGCGATCCTGCATAAGCGGGGAAACATCCGCTGCGGTTCATCCACCGAACCAGATCGTCCGTAGCTCCTCCGTCCTTCTCCAGGGCTTTCAATACGCCGGGCGGCTGAATCAGTTCTTCTTTTGTCTCGGCGATCATTTCCTGCACACGCGTCCTGACTGTGCGGTGACCGAAATTGGTCTGTGTGAAGAGCAGGAAGATGGCAGCCGGGATCGGAACCAGTGCAAAGAGGAACATCCATGTCAGCTTCGCCGAATAATCCATCTGATTGACAAACAGGTAAACCAGCATCACAAGCGTAAATATCCACTGCAGTGCAGCAAACGCCCGGATCTTATCCTGGAGCCACAGATAAATGCCGACCCACAACAACACCTGGATGACGATCAAAATAATAAACAGGAAAGTCCGGCTGAAAAGAAGTCCCCATATTCCTGATGCCCGCGGAGTGGACAGCCGGAAAATATCTTCTTCCATATCATCGTCCTGCGTCTTTTTCTCTGAAGCGGTGCTTTCCTTCCGGAAACTGAGCTTCTCCTTAAGCCCTATTTCAGGGATTTTGATCTTCGGCAGCTTTCCCTTCTTTTCGGTCTGCTCCTCCAGTACTTCTTCGCGTTCTTCAAGCGCTGCAGCCGCTGCCTCCTGCTGCTGTACCCTTTGGGCATGCAGTTTGATTTTGGGCGCCGCTACATGCGGTACGCGCTGCTCACTCTGTTTTTTATGTGTTTTTATACTTTGACTGCCTGACATAAGATTCTCCTGTTTACTTGTCTGTGCTTTGTCAACAAGATCGTTCTAAAACATGCTGTTTTTATTTTGCCATTTTTTAGCCTATTTATCAATTGTTTCACCCTGTGTTATAATAATTATGCTACACGAAAAACCCTGACAGCATGCTCTTGACATTTCCCCGTGCGGGGTGTATCGTCTATTATAACCTTTACATTTCAACTGTTTTTATTAAGTTTGGAGCAGACATGAAACAGTATACAGCAAACAGCTTTTGGTTTTTCTTTAGCTTTAGCTTTACCGGCGAAGACGGTAAGGTCAGTTTGCTGTGCTGAAGATGTGAAGACAAAACCAAGGATTCACGAAGGGTGTGGCGCTGATCAGAGCCGCACCCTTTTTTGTGGTCAACAACCGCGACTCTGATTTGCAAATGCGCCGGTAAGAGCTTATTTAAGGAGGCATTATGAGCAACTATTATCAAAAGGAGATCGAAACCGCACCACGCGAAGAGATTCTCCGCATTCAAAACGAAAAAATCGTTAAGCAAGTCAAACACGTCTATGAGAATGTTCCGTACTACCGTGATCTCATGGACAAAAAAGGCGTGAAGCCGGAAGACATCAAGAGTGTCGATGACATCAAGAAACTGCCTTTCCTCACAAAGGATGACCTTCGTGAAGGCTATCCGTACGGACTGCTCGGAACTGACCTGAAAAACATCGTACGCATCCAGTCGACATCCGGTACGACCGGACGCAGAGTTGTAGCATTTTACACGCAAAAAGACGTAGACCTGTGGGAAGAGTGCTGCGCCAGAGCGATTGTCGCCGCCGGCGGCACCAACGAGGATGTCTGCCAGGTCAGCTATGGTTACGGCCTGTTCACCGGTGGCCCGGGCTTAAACGGCGGTTCTCACAAGGTAGGCTGCCTGACGCTCCCGATGTCATCGGGCAATACCGAACGGCAGATCCAGTTCATGATGGATCTGGGCGCAACCATCCTGTGCTGCACCCCTTCCTACGCTGCCTATATCGGTGAGTCACTTGAAGATGCCGGCTACAAACCCGAAGACAATAAGCTCAAAGCCGGTATCTTCGGCGCTGAGCCGTGGACCGAAGAAATGCGCCGCGAGATCGAGAAATCTCTGGGAATCAAGGCGTACGATATCTACGGCCTGACCGAGACAAGCGGTCCCGGTGTCGCCTTTGAGTGTGAAGAGCAGTCCGGCATGCACATCAACGAGGATCACTTCTATGCCGAGATCATCGATCCCGATACAGGCGAAGTCCTTCCGGAGGGAGAAAAGGGCGAGCTCGTCTTCACCTCTCTCGATAAGGAAGGCTTCCCGCTTCTTCGCTACCGGACGAGGGATATCTGTATCCTGTCACGTGAAAAGTGTTCCTGCGGCCGCACATTCGTCAAAATGAGCAAGCCGCTCGGCCGCAGCGATGATATGATGATTATCCGCGGCGTCAACGTCTTCCCGAGCCAGATCGAGACAGTCCTGCTCAAGGAAGGCTATCCGCCGAACTATCAGATCGTCGTAGACCGCGCGAAGAATAACGACACATTTGATATTTACGTGGAATTCAGCCCCGAGCAGTTCTCCGACAAAGTCTCGGAGATCCAGGCGCACGAGCGCTCACTGACCGCTGCTATGCGCTCCATGCTCGGAATCGGCCCGAAGATCCATCTGGTTCCGCCCAGAACAATCGAGCGCTCAGAGGGCAAGGCTGTCCGCGTCATCGACAAGCGCAAGCTGCATGATTAAAGTGAAAGGAGGACTTATACTATGGCTATCACACAATTATCCGCATTTTTGGCAAACAGACCCGGCACACTTGCTCAGGCAGTCACTGCGATCTCAGATGCAGGCGTCAACTTACGCGCCCTGTCCGTCGCAGACACAAGTGACTTCGGCGTCCTGCGCGTGATCGTCTCCGATGTCGAGAAGACCAAGGAAGCTCTAAGCGAATACACCATCGCTTCCGAGACCCCGGTTATCGCCGTCAAAATGACTGACGAAGCAGGTTCCCTGAAGCAGATCCTGGACATCCTCCAAAAGGCCGACATCAACGTCGAGTATGTCTACGCTTTCACCTCCGCCGCACTGGGCGGTGCATATGTCGTCATGCGCGTTGACGATATTGCTCAAGCCGAAGACGTCCTTAACGCAAACGGTAAGGTTACTCTTTCCGATGCTGATCTGGAGGGCTTTCTGTAAATAAGGGCTTAATTTAAAGACTTGTACTGAAAAAGGCGGTGCAGATATCTTGTCCGAAGCGTGAAAAACGCCGCCACTTAGGCCGTATCCTATGCGGCCTTACGTGGCGCTGCGTTTTTCCTCGAAGCGAGAGCGTTTCGGCAAGGTGTCTGCACCGCCTTTTTTCTATATACAATTCTTTCTGATTCACCCATATTTAAATTGAAAACCGCATCCGTTTTCAGTATAATAATTGGAAGGGAGTACTGCGTATACCAACGCATTTCACGATAAGGGGTTCATGTTTTTCGTAACTCTTCAATTCTTGTTTTACTAAAGAAAGTGAGATGCAAAATGAATCAGCAGGAACCCATTTACGACGCTGCAACTCTGGGAAACGGCAAGATGGCCATCCTCGGTTTGCAGCATTTGTTTGCCATGTTCGGCGCAACGATCCTCGTCCCGATTCTGGTAAACTCCTATTTTAACGGCGAGGGACTTTCGATCCAGGTCACCTTGTTCTTTGCTGGTATCGGCACCATTCTCTTCCACGTATTGACCAAGGCTAAGGTTCCGGCTTTTCTCGGCTCCTCATTTGCATTCCTGGGCGGCTTCCAGGCAGTTGCTAATCTGGATTCCGGTAAATTTGCCGATATGTCCTATGGAGAAAAGCTTCCCTATGCCTGCGGCGGCATCGTGATCGCCGGTCTGCTCTATCTGGTGCTCGCACTGATCGTCAAAGCAGTCGGCGTAAAAAAAGTCATGCGTTTCCTGCCTCCGGTCGTTACCGGTCCGATCATTATCTGTATCGGTCTTGGTCTGGCGCCTTCAGCGATTTCCAATGCGGCGACTTGCTGGCCGCTGGCCCTGATCGCTCTGGCGGTCGTCATCATCTTTAATATATGGGGCAAAGGAATGTTCAAGATCATTCCTATCTTGATGGCAGTCGTCATTTCCTATATCGTCGCGCTGATCATGAATGCCCTCGGAGTTACCGCGGCAGACGGCAGCCCGCTTCTGAACTTTGCACCGATCGCCGAGGCAAGTTTTGTCGGCCTTCCGGATTTCTTTATCGCGAAATTTGACCTCACTGCCATCCTGGTCATGGCCCCGATCGCCATCGCTTCCATGATGGAGCATGTCGGCGACATTTCCGCGATCTCTGCGACGACCAAGCGCGATCTTGTTGGTAATCCGGGT
>JAFWDW010000004.1 GCA_017515965.1 Lachnospiraceae bacterium | reverse complement strand
TGCGCGATACCGGTCGGGCAGGCTGTGACTGCCAGAATGCGGTAGGTGCCTGCCGGAGCCGCTGCCGCTTCTTCTGCTTCCTCGGGGAACTTATCTGCTTCCGCCTTGTTCAATACATCGAGGAATTCCTCTCCGCTCTTCGCCGCGAGAAGGTTCTTTCTCAGATCCATATCCATCAGGAGGGTCATCAGCTTTGCCAGAACATCCAGATGAAGATCTCCGTCCATCGGTGCAGCGATCATAAAGAGAAGATTTGACGGCTCGCCGTCCGGGGCATCGTAGTCAACGCCTTCCGGCACTGTCAGGGCAGTCAGACCCGGTGTCTTAACGGCATCACTCTTGCAGTGAGGAATCGCGATGCCCTCGCCGATCGCTGTGGTACCTTCGCTCTCGCGCTTTAAGATACCCTGCTTGTAAACATCTTTGTCTTTCAGATTGCCTGCCGCCTCATGCAGGTCGATCATCTTGTCAATGGCTTCATCTTTCGTTGCAACCGGTGCGTTGATGACGATGGATTCCGCCTTGAGCAGGTCTTTGATTTTCATAGTTCCATTCTCCTTTCAATCTCTTCTCTTGTTCCGAGTCCGGGCGAGCAAGCTGTTGCGGAACCTGCTGCAGCTCCCAGTTTCAGTGCATATTGGTAATCATGTTTATTGATATATCCGGTTATGAAACCGGCTACCATCGAATCTCCTGCGCCCACGGTGTTGATCACCTTTCCGGGCGACGGTCCTTCCACATAGACCTCGTCGTTCTCCGTCACCATGACAGAGCCGTCCCCGCCTCTGGAGACAATCACATTGCGGGCGCCGCGCTTCCTGAGCTCTTTCGCGCCTTCAATAATCTCTTCTGTCGTCCTCATCGGCTTTCCGAGCAGTTCCTCAAGCTCACCGTTGTTGGGTTTGATCAGAAACGGTTTGTAAGGCAGAGACTTGAGCAACAAGTCTTTGATCGCATCTACGACGACCGGAATGCGTGTCCCGTCTCCGTCAGACAGTCTCGAAAGAATCTGTTCATATGTATCTGCAGGCATGGAAGAAGGAACTGAACCCGAAATGACGAGCATATCGTCCGGACCCAGCGTATCGATCCGCGCAAAAAGCAGATCGAGTGCTTCTTTTGTGATTTTAGGACCCTGCCCGTTGATCTCGGTCTCTTTTAAACCTTCACCTTCTTTTGATTTGATTTTCATATTGATACGCGTGATGCCTTCACTTCCGTCAAGCTCAATAAAAGCGGTGCGTATCCCGCGGTGAAGCAGGCCGTTTTCGATCGCTGCCCCCGTAAAGCCGCTGATAAAACCGAGTGCTGTTGTATCAACCCCCAGCTCATTCAGGATCCATGAGACATTGATCCCCTTACCTCCGAAATAATACTCCTCCCGAATGGTACGGTTTGTCTCGCCTACTTCAAGTCCGTCCATATAGACCACATAGTCGATGGCCGGATTGAATGTAACTGTATAAATCATGCGTTCACCTCCTCAATGACTGCCAGTTTCTTATATGATTCTTCCGGACATTTGTCCGTGATAATAACAACTTCATCAATCGAAGCAAAAGACACAGCCGAAATGCTCCCGAATTTGCTGTTGTCTGCCAGCACATACGCTTTTGAAGCCCGCTTGACTGCCTCGGCTTTGACCATTGCCTCCTCGACATCCGGTGTTGTGAGGCCCTTCTCTGCATCGATTCCGTTGGTTCCGATGAAAGCTTTGGTAAACTCATACCGGCTCAGGCTCTCAACGGCAAGTGAGCCGTAAATCACCTCTGTCAGATACTTGGCCTGCCCCGGAAGCACATAGACTCTAAACCCTCTCTCGGCCAGCCTGAGCGCGTGACGCAGCCCGTTTGTCACATAAGCGGCCTGCGTGTTTGTCAGATAATCAGCCAGCAGAAAAGTGCTGGAACCGGCATCAATAAAAACAAAATCATCGTCCTCGATCAGGGTGGCGGCATATTGCGCAATGAGGCGTTTCTCCTCAACATGCAGAACATTTTTCTCTGCCATCCCCTTCTCACGGGCGATGATTCGCTTCTTCGTCTCCGGCTGGATTGAAACAGCACCGCCGAAGACTCTCTTCAAACTCCCGCTCTCATCGAGCAGGTCGATGTCGCGCCGAACCGTCGACTCACTGACCTGCAGGATCTCAGCGAGATCACCGATCTGTACAGCCGATTCTCGGTTGACCATATCCAGGATAATCTGAAGACGTTCTTCCTGTAACACAACCTGACTCCTGTAAACGGAATGCGGGATACATATGCTGTTTCAGCATATAAGAATCATAGCATTCTCCGGAGCAGAAGTCAAGCAAAATCTTTTAAAATCTTTTAAAATCTTTCAAACTCTTTCATTTTCTTCTAAACTCTTTCGCTGCATCTTCCGCCGCTTCATGATCCTGCGTGCAATCTCAATACCTAGTTTGTAGGCCGGCGGTCTCAGCGCCCGGTCAGCCTCCTTAAGCTTTTCCCGGATGCTGATGCCTTGCGGGCAATGCTTCTCGCATTTACCGCAGCCCACACAACGAGTGGCCACCCCCGGCTCAATCTGCAGGCAGACGTTACGGGCGAATTCAAATCTCCCCTCCCGTTTGGTGCTTAAGTACATCTGATTGTAATAATGAAAAACAGCGGGGATATCCACGCCGGCCGGACAGGGCATGCAGTAACGGCATCCTGTACAGCCGACTTTTTCCTTCTCTCTGATACAGGCTTTGATCTCTTCGACCAACTGATCATCCTCTTTGGTAAAAGAGCCGACAGCTGCTTCTCCCGCGATCCGCACATTCTCCTGAAGCATCTCGATGGAGTTCATACCTGACAGGACGCAGGTCACACCGGGCTGATTCCACAGCCACCGCAGCCCCAGCTCAGCCGCACTCATCCCGCTCCCGGAAGCCTCAAGCTTTCCGGCAGCGTTATCGGGAAGATTGACCAGCTTGCCTCCGCGCAACGGCTCCATAATGATGACAGGAATGCCTTTCGAAGCCGCTGTCTCGAGTCCTCTCCTGCCCGCCTGGGTGTGTTCATCCATATAGTTGTACTGGATCTGGCAAAAATCCCAGTCATATGCATCGAGGATTTTTAAAAACATCTCCTGACTGCCGTGATAGGAAAACCCGATCTGCCGGATCCTGCCGGATGCTTTATGTTCCCGGATCCATTTCTCAATCCCAAAAGACTTCAGGTTCTCCCACTCAGCCAGATCGGTAATCATATGCTTCAGATAGTAATCGATATAATCCGTCCGCAGCCTGGTCAGTTCCGCATTGTATGTCTTTTCAATCTCCTTCATGGATTTCATGACATACTGGGGCAGCTTTGTCGCAATGTT
>JAFWDW010000045.1 GCA_017515965.1 Lachnospiraceae bacterium | reverse complement strand
GCCGAGACCCAGGAGCGTATAGACCAGGATCACCGACAGGGAATTATTGATAAAATGCACGAACATCGAATAAAACATATTGCCGCTGGAATAGACCAGATAGGCCAGATAAATGCCGAGGATCGTGATTGGAATCATCTTTATAAAACTCAAATGTGCAGCGGCAAAAATCAGCCCGTCCACGACGATAATGAGTGCCGGGATCTTGATAAATTCAAGCGAGCGCAGGATCGGTCCGCGAAATAGTATCTCCTCGCAGACGGCTGGTAAGATCGCGATCACCAGAATCGCCATCGGGAAAGACAGGTTGGTGATCAGATCTGTGACGCCATCCGAACTCTCACCCAGTTTCGGGAAGAAGTAGATCGCAGTTTCTGTCAGGAAAACACCGACCGTGATCAATGCCCGCCACATCATATAGACGCCCACCAGTGACAAAAACCGCACCCGCTTAAACCGGAACACCGAGGGGAGCGCCGCCCGTGCGATCAACACAACGATTACGGCTGCCACGGCAAAAAGCAGTTCACCCAATACTGTGGTGAAGACCCCTCTTCCCAAAAGCCCGAAATACTCGAGAGCCATCACGCCGCCAAAGAGCGCGATGGTCAGTAACCCGTGATACCATTTCAGCTTGTTTTCCATGATCGCTTCCTATCTCACTTTAATCTGACCCAGCACTTCACCGATCGGATCATTGATCACCAGTGTCGCATTCACGGAGCGCGCCGTATCAGACTTGTTGATGACAACCAGATTCCTGCCTCTGAAATAATTGATATAGGAGGCCGCCGGATACACGATCAGAGAAGTGCCGCCGATGATCAATGTGTCAGCTGATGCTATGGCCCGTACTGCCGCATTGGTCACCCGGGCATCCAGACCTTCTTCGTAGAGTACGACATCTGGCTTGATCAGACCGCCGCACTCTTCACACTTAGGAACCCCCTCAGAATTCATAATATAGTCAACAGCGTAAAACTTACCGCATCTCTGACAGTAATTGCGGTGGATGCTCCCGTGCAGTTCCAGCACATTTTTACTGCCCGCCATCTGATGCAGACCATCGATATTCTGGGTGATGACCGCACTGAGCTTACCGGCCTTTTCCAGTTCCGCAAGCTTTAAGTGCGCGGCATTGGGCTTCGCCTCGGGAAAGATCATCTTATCTTTGTAAAACTCATAGAACTCCTCCGTTTTAGCCCTGAAGAAGCTGTGTGAGACGATCCTCTCCGGCGGATATTTGTATTTCTGGTTATACAGTCCGTCCTGACTGCGGAAATCCGGAATACCGCTCTCTGTGGAGACCCCCGCACCTCCGAAAAATACGATGTTCTGCGACTCATCAATAATCTTTTGCAGTTCTTCGATCCGTGTCATCTTTCATCCTCCATCTCCTGCTTTAGACAGGCGGAACAGTAAAAAAGTTCTTTAAAAAAGATTGTTGTTTTTTCGCTGATTGTATGTTATCATAATTTTCGCATGAGCGGAAGTGTCGGAACTGGTAGACGAGCTAGATTCAGGATCTAGTGTTCATTATCGGACGTGAGGGTTCAAATCCCTTCTTCCGCAGCTCAAAACCCCCGGAACTCGTGTTTCGGGGGTTTTGCAAAAAAGGAAAAGAAAGGATCGTTTCATTGAGTAAAAAGATTGCTGTCATCAATGATCTGTCCGGATTCGGACGCTGCTCTCTGACCGCTGCGATACCGGTGATCTCAGCGATGGGGATCCAGGTGTGTCCGCTTCCGACTGCGATCCTGTCTGCTCAGACAGGTTTCCCGGATTATTACTGTGATACCTGCTCTGAGTATCTGACGATCTTTACAGAGAAATGGAAAGCCATGGATGTCTCTTTTGACGGTATCTATACAGGCTTTACCACAGATGCCGCGCAGGCGTACGGCATGATAGATTTCATCGATTCTTTCAGAACTGATGCCACACATGTCCTCGTAGACCCGATTCTCGGCGATGACGGTGTGAAATACAAACTGTTCTCGGATGAGGTGTGCGACGCTATCAAAGCGCTGACAGATCACGCCACGGTCATCACACCGAATCTGACCGAGCTTTGCATTCTGACAGGAACCGACTATGCTTCTCTCGATCACGGCAACTGGGAGCGCCTGCAGGAGCAGACAGCGGCTGTATGCGCCGATTTAAGCGCACGGACGGGTCTTTCCCTGTTAGTCACCGGAATCTGCCATAAAAACGATCTGGAGAGCGACTGGGACTTCTCAGACGAGGAATACTCCCAAGTATCCGGCAGCACGGGCGCTGATACATCTGTTTTCTTTAACGAGGGTGTCAACGCGATCGCCACAGGCATTTACACGGACGGAAAATGGTCTGTCTGTGATGCCCCGCTTCTGCCGGGGAGTTTTTCCGGAACCGGAGATCTGTTTGCTTCTGTCATCATCGCTGCTGTTGTGAACGGCTGCTCTCTCACCAAGGCTGTCCGTCTCGCTCAGGATTTTCTGACCGCAGCGATCGGTCACTCGATTAAAGCACATGTTTATCCACCGGACGGCACGGATTTTGAACCGTTCCTGTCCATGTTGATGCCTTATGCAAAATGAAACAAGCAAAAAGAAAATAAACCGTATCAGCGTGCTGTGCATCACCGCTATGCTGTCCGCGATCGTCATTGTGATGACCGCCTACATCCTGCACATTCCGATCGGTGTCGCCAGCGGCGGGTATATCCATCTGGGCGATGCCTTTATCTTTACAGCCGCCTGCATGCTGCCGCAGCCCTATGCTCTGGCGGTAGGCGCGATCGGCGCAGGTGTAGCCGATCTGCTCACGGCACCTATCTGGGCGCCGGCTTCGATCGTCATCAAGATCCTGATCACACTTTCTTTTAAATCAAACGGAAAGATGCTGCGCAAACGCAATGTCACGGCTGCACTGGCGGCCATTCCGATCACGGTGATCGGTTACTACTTAGCGGAAGTCATCCTGTTCGGGAACTGGAAGACACCTCTCGTTTCCATGCCGTTTAACGCGATCCAGGCATTTGCGTCTTTTGCCGTATTCTTGCTCATCGCGGCTGCCCTTGATAAAATGGGTATACGCACCATGATGAAACGGTTCTTATACCGGCAATAACAGAATTGAGGCTACTATGTTTGATTACCAGCTGATCCGTTCAAAAAGAAAGACCATCGCGATCCAGGTGACACGCGATGGCAAGGTCGTTGTGCGTGCGCCTCTCTTCTCAACGGACAGACAGATTGCCAAATTCGTCGAAGAGCACGAAGACTGGGTCACGGAGAAACTCGGTGAGGCAGAAAACGATGACCGTATCAGCTCGCTGGATTTTACACCGGCTGAGATCCGCGTTTACAAAAAACGCGCCCAGGGCATTATCTCCAGGCGTGTCGCCCACTATGCCGGTATCATGGACGTGGATTACAACCGCATCACGATCCGCGACCAGAAAAGCCGCTGGGGCAGCTGCTCCGAGGGGAAAAATCTCAATTTCTCCTGGCGTCTGATCCTGATGCCGATCGAGGTGATGGACTATGTCGTGGTGCATGAGCTCGCACACTTAAAGCAGATGAATCACTCGCAGGCCTTCTGGGAGGAAGTAGAGAAAATCCTCCCGAACTACAAAGAGCAACGCAAGTGGCTCAAAGAAAACGGATAAAAAACAAACCGCTGCATGAACGCTTTTCACGCAGCGGTTTTTATGTGAGTGAACTCTTGGAGGGCGGCTAATGGTTTAGCCGATGGAAATGTATTTCTTCTCTTCAATCTCAGGCTTATACTCCTTCTTCGGTATCTCGACCTTCAGGATGCCGTCAGCGAATTTAGCCTGGATATCTTCCTCAGTGACGATATCACCGACATAAAAGCTTCTGGAGCAATGTCCGCTGTAACGCTCGCGGCGGATGTATTTGCCTTCTTCATCTTTCTCTTCTTTCTTCTCTTCGTGCTGTGCTGTGATGGTCATATAACCGTCTTTCAGGGAAGCCTGCACATCTTCCTTCTTGTAACCCGGAAGATCGATCTCGAGCTCATAGCGATCCGGGAATTCCTTGACGTCGGTGTTCATCAGACCGGTTGCATTGGAAGCAGTGCGCGATGCCGGGACAGCCGGAGCAAAGAAATCATCAAACATATCATTGACAAAATTGTGATTGAAAATACTTGGTACTAACATGATGCATTCTCCTTTCAACTTACGTTGATTTATGAAAACTATACGTCTTATTAACATTTTTATGTGTGCGGATCGATCTCATCTCCCGCTTGCAATTATGTTATACCACGCATTGTTAGCACTGTCAAGAGGTGAGTGCTAATTATTTAAACTTTTTTATAAAAAAGAACCGCGGATCTTTCTCCGCGGCTCTGCTATCACTCTATTTTCACTATTTTTAGTATTTTTCCTGCTCGATGACACATTCATTTTTGATCTTGCCGACCAAAAACTGCAGCCCGTCAATGACATGCGGCCGGATATCACCGCCGATAAAGACCTGCATGATGCTGTCACCCAGGGCAAGCTCTCCTGTTGCCAGCCACACCCGGATATAATAGATACCAGGCATTTTGTATGTTTCTTCGATAGCAGCCTCCACGCCTGCTTCATCATAAGAGAAATACATACCGGTTACCGGCTGTGTATCATCGGCGCCTGCGCGCACCTTTGCCTTCGCATCTTTTCTGACGACGCCGTTGTGCGTCAGATACATCCCGATCTTTTCCGCACCGGGATCAGCCTTAGCCTCAGCCAGCCACTGATCGCCTGAAGGCATCTTATCCGATTTGACCAAACTCACACTCATTTAGATTCCTACCCTTTCAAAAAAAGGGCGCCCCATTGCGGCGCCCTCATCATCACTAATCCTAAATAATCTTATCTCGCCGTTTCGATCAGTCCGTAAGCGCCGTCTGTACGTCTGTAAACTACACAGATCTCGCCGCTCTCCTCTTCCTCGAATACGAAGAATCCATGCCCCAGCATATCCATCTGCAGGCAGGCTTCCTGCGCGCTCATCGGAGAGATCACGAAGCGCTTGTTTCGGACGATCTCGATCTTCTCTTCGCCTTCGATCGCCCCTGCCTTGAAATCATCTTCATCCATCTGTTCGATCATTTCGATCGGTGCTTCGATCACCTCGTGTGATTCACCCTTGCGCTTCTTGTTCGTTAAGCGGGTCTTATACTTTCTAATCTGTCTCTCCATGACAGACTGGACTTTGTCGATCGCATTGTGCAGATCACGGTCTTCCTCCTCCACGCGCAGTGTGTAGCGCTTCATCGGGATCGTCATCTCCACCTTCACATAGTTCTTTTTGCCCTTCAATGTCACCGTGGCATCCGCGTCTTCCGGGAGAAATTTCTCAAGTCTCCCGAGCTTATCGTCTACCATATCCTGGACTCTATCTGTGAGACTGAGATTCTTAGTTTTAATCTTGATATCCATACATACTCTCCTTCCAATGCTCATGACATTATGTCTGATTAAATGATACACCCTAAAGGTGGTATTCGGCAACCTCACAGCCACCATAATTTGTGTCGAAAACTATCGAATTGTATCGATGATCATCGACTGTTTTTGTATTTGCTAAGGAGGTAGAATCAGATTATCCAGAGGAGGAAGCAAATGTCATTGTATCAGGAACAGCTTGAAGAAATGCTTTTCTACTATCAATCGATTGCCGATCTGTATCAGGCAGATCTGGATAACAGCCCTCCCGGCTCCCTCGCTTGCCAACAGCATTATGGCAAAAATCAATTCTTGCATATTTACCGGGATCACGGGAATCGGTGCAGGCGCGTCATCACAAAAGACATAGATTTACAGCAATCGCTGGCCAGGAAAGAATTTGCTGTAAAAGCCCTTCCTATACTAAAAGAAAATATTGCAAGTCTTCAACATGCTATAGACAATATCATCCCTTTCGATCCTGATCATATCTTAAATTCAATGACAAAAGGCTACGCCCAACTGCCCAGGGAATTCTTTTTTGATAAAGATTCACTCGCTGTCAGTTTGCATTTAGACCAGGAACAGGAATCCCGCATTTTAAGACATAGAGACTGGGGGAAGACACCCTACCATGAAAGCACTTACTATGACGATATAAAAACAATGAAAACCTCACGAGGTCAGCGGGTAAGATCAAAATCAGAACTGTTAATCCTTGAAATGCATTATCACTTTGGCATAGATGTCCATTATGACGAAGAGCTATTATTAGGTTCATCAATTGTAGTGCCTGATTTTACTTATCAAGGTGAAGATGGCCGATTATTCTTTTGGGAACATATGGGTATGATGAACCGCTCTGATTATGTCGCACACAATTACGACAAACTTAAGAAATACTATGATGCGGGCATTTATGTAGGTGACCGATTGATTCTGACTTTTGACCATAACGGCAGTATCGATATGGGCATGATCGAAAGCACTCTCATTCATGAGATTATCCCCCGACTCTGAGTATCTGATGAGCTGGCTGTCGTTTAAGAGCAAACGCGCTGTACAATTTAGTCTTGATGAATCTGTTTGTCAGCGAATCACGTTATTTGAAAGGAAATCTAACATGAATTACGCTAAATCGCTGTACAATCAGTCTCCGGGTCACAGTATTTGTCATCGGAATCTTAATATCCGCTGACAAACGGTCATCCACCAATGTAGATTGTACAGCGGAACAGCCGATTTCATCTTGAAATATAGCTCTTTTTGCGCTATCCGCTGACAAACAACGAGAAAAACGGTTGATTGTACAGCGAAAGAAAAGATAAAGAGGATACTGAAAGGCGATTATGCTATAATAAGCTACGAATGACAGGAAAACAGCAGATTCCAGGAAGAATGGACCCCATGAAAGTATTACAAATCGGAAAAAAAGGGAATATAAAGAAGTACTCAGCGGCTGACAGCTTTCTGCTTCAGATGGAGGCAGTTGAAATGTATATGACTTCCGATATCGGCGCATATCTTGAGGCTGCCGGCGATGCCGACTTTATCGTGTGTGATGCTGTTGCGGAAATACCCGCAAAGCTCATTGAGCAGATGCCGAATCTGAAAATGATCCACTCTGAGGGCGTCGCTTACAACCAGATCGATACAGGAGCCGCCGCCAGACGCGGCATCTATGTCTGCAACAGTCAGGGAATGAATGCCTCTGCGGTCGCGGAGCAGACCATCTTACTGATGCTCGGTATGCTGCGTGATGTGTGCGGCGGTGACCAGGCTGTCCGCGAAGGCAGGCAGATTGATGTCAAAGAAGGCCATATTATAAACGGAGATCTGAAGGAGCTCGCTGATTGCGCGGTCGGTCTGGTCGGATTTGGAAATATTGCGCGGGAGACGGCCCGTCTGCTGCGCGCTTTCGGTGTTAAGGAGATCTATTACAATAAAAAGATTCCTCTCAGCGAACAGGAGGCTGCACAGTATGGCGTAAAACGCCTCACCCTGCCGGATCTGCTGGCTGCATCTGATATCGTCAGCCTGCACATGCCGTTAAATGCTGCGACAGAAAAAATAGCTGATTCCTCATTCTTTGCTGCTATGAAAGACGGCAGTTACTTTGTCAACACAGCACGCGGCGGTCTGGTTGATGATGAAGCGTTGATTGAAGCGCTGATGTCCGGAAAACTCGCGATGGCAGGGCTGGATACGATCAACGATGAACCGGTGCAAACAAACCACCCTCTCCTGCAGTGCCCCGAACAAGTGCGGAACAAGATCCTTTTCCGCCCGCACATTGGCGGCGTCACAGGTTCGAGCCTTCACCGCAGCTATGCGATGATCGCAGAGGATATACAGGCAGTCACGGAAGGCCGCAGGCCTGAAAGAATCGTGAACGGATTATAGTAAATCTTTTCCATATAAAAACTACAGTGTTTTCAGATAGGTGCTGAAAACACTGTAGTTTTTCTTTGTCAGATTACACTCTCATCGACTCGATGACTTCGCGGAATTTCTTGCGTCCCCAGATCTCCGGTACCGGATACAGCGGGTTCGCCTCTTTCATGGCCCATGTGATAATCTGATCGACATCCTCGTCCTTGATCATGTCAAGACCGACCGGGATGTCCATATCTTTCTTCATCTTCTCAATCCATTTAATGAAGTTCTCTGCCTTCTCCAGCTCTGTATCGCCCGCGATATGGCAGACCTCCGCAAGATCAGCCAGCTGAGGATAGACCGTGGGACCGAAAGCACGCATGACATGCGGAAGGATAATCGACATGGCCAGACCATGTGGCACACCGTAGAGACCGCCGAGTGTATGGCCGATCGCATGCACACAGCCTACGCAGCCGCGTGTGAAAGCGCGTCCGGCGAAGAACGCTGCTTTTTGCATGTTTTCACGCGCTTCCTTGTTGCGTCCATCCTCATATGCCGTAAGGAGATTGCGGTAAATGAGCTTCACCGCCTTCTTGGAGAAGCGGTTCTCGAGCTTCGTGTTGTATGTGTGGTTCGTATATGCCTCAACAGCATGGCAGAGCGCATCAAGACCGGTTGTCGCCGTGATAAACGGCGGCAGGCCGACTGTCAGATTCGGATCAAGTACCGCGTAACGCGGGATGATGACCGGGTCGTTGATCGATGCCTTGTGATGTGTCTCAGAGTCCGTGATAACCGCGGCAACCGTCGTCTCGGAGCCGGTTCCGGATGTAGTCGGAATCGCAAAGATCGGCGGGATGCGCTTATGTACTTTCAGAAGGCCCTGGAGCTGTGCAACAGTCTTTTTCGGATGCACCGCCTTGGAAGCAATCGCCTTCGCGCAGTCCATCGGCGAACCGCCGCCCATGGCGATCAGCGCCTTGCAGTCGTTCTCGTGATAGAGTGCATAACCCTCCTCCACATTGTCGCTCGTCGGATTAGGGCAGACACCCGAATAGACGACACAGTCAATACCTGCTTCGGCAAGCTCCTTCAACAGCTGATCCGGCAATCCGAGCTTCATCAGACCCTCATCTGTCACGAGCAGGATGTGGTCGATCTTGCCCTTCTTCAAAATGCCGGGCAGGCGCGATAAGCACCCCGGTCCGGAAATGAACTTCGGCGTTCTGTAGCCCAGGAAATAGTTGGCGACCTTCATGCCGCCCTGAAATGTTCTGCAAAATGCTTTGTACGCTGGATTAGCCATAAGATTCTCCTCTCCGCTTGCGCCGCGCTCCACGCGCGTCCCATCTGCTAAATATAATCCTATTGCATCTGCCGGGCACACATCATAACAGATACAGCAGCCGATGCATTTACTCTCTTCCGTCAGTGCCGCGACGGCGTGGACGCCGCCATCCGGCATTTTCAGATCCAGACATCCGCGCGGGCAGTTCTCCAGACAAACCGCACACCCTACACACATTTTTTCGTCAAACGCCGGTTTTGGCCGCTCGATGGGTTTTTTCTTCGGTGCCGGCGGCTTAGGCTGTGCCTGAACCTCTAATGCTTCTTTTTCCATGCCTTATCCTCCGCAGACCGGCGACATCAGCATCACCTCATCGCCGTCCTGAAGCTTCGCTCTCTTTGTCATCTGTTTACCGTTTACCAGCACAATACATCCATCGATATCCGCCGCTTTGACCTTTGTCTTCGGGTTGTGACGCTTGGCCTCCTTCAGGAGGATCGGATAAAGAGCCTTAACATCGGACACATCCGCTGTAATTTCCTTCAGGCCTGTATCCAGACGGAACAAGCCGAACAATTTGACCGTGACCATTTTACTTATCCTCTATGATCTTCAGCTTCCTCAGCGTTCTCCTGGTCGGAAGCCCCTTCCTATTCCAACCGCGTGCTTTGTAATAGACGCGTTTCATCTTAGCAAGCGGCACACGCGTTGTCGGATCATTTGGATCCTGCAGTTCAGCCGTCAGTCGCTTAGGCAGAGCATCATCTTTCTCGCTGACGCCAAAACGTGAGCTCACATAACGATCGAGCGTATAGCCTCTCTCACCACAGCGCACATAATGACCGAATGTCATTGGCATGCCTGTGGCCAGCTTGAAGAACTTTGACTGCGGGAAGACCGGCAGATGGATCGCCAGTGTTTCTGGGAATTTATTCATGAAACGCAAAGCCCAGCCGATATGCGGGATGGCTGCGTTGACCGCCCGTGTGATCAGGCCGTTAGGCCTTGTGATCAAAAAACCCGGGAAAAAGGCATACGATGTAAAGAGGCACTGCCCCGTTGCCGAGATCATCTCCATCAGATCCTGAAAGAGCATAGTAAAATCTGCCTTTGCCTTCGGTGTCTGAGGATCGGTAAAGAGTCCGAGTCCCTCGACAATGACCATATAGCCCGCATTTAAGTGACATCCGCCGCGGTTGGCCACCGCGTAACCGAGCCCCTGTCCGACAGCGCGCCGCGGTTCATAAGCGGCCAGTTCCAGCCCCTTCGCATGGATCGCGAATTCTTTTCCGCCATATTTTTCGCTCAGGCGCTTGCTGCCCTCAGCAAGCTCATCGCCGATACCGCGCCGATGCGCAATGTCATCCCAGATCTGCGAGAGGTTATCTGTCTTTCCGAAAGCAAGGCCATTGTCCCACAGGCCTTTCTCGTTCGCCTCCATCGCCCAGGAAATCGTGTTGGCCGCCGAGATCGTATCCATGCCGAGTTCATCGAGTTCGTTATTCCAGTCGAGAATCTTCTGCATGTCATGATTCTCAATACCGCCTCCGAGAAGATCGAGCGTCTCAAGCTCCGGTCCCTTGACCGCCTGACCGTTCACACGCACGGTACGCGCGCACTGGATCGGACAGGTAAGGCATCCCTTATTGACGATATTGTACTCTTCCGCAAGTGTCTCGCCGTTTACATCGTCAAAATACTCATACTGACCTTTGGCGTAGTTGCGCGTCGCAAGCATCCCGCGCATCTGCATCGAGCTTACCAGTCCTGCTGTGCCCATTCGCGGCAGCTGATTGCCGGTGAGCGGATGATTCCGCAGATATTTAAACCACTTTTTGAGGGCTTTCTTGCATTTCTCAGGCTCGGCAACCGTTACCTTTTTATTCCCGCTCGCCGTGATCGCCTTGACATTCTTCCAGCCGAAAACAGCACCCACACCGGTTCTGCCGGCTGCGCGCTCACCGCTGATCACAGACGAATACTTGACCAGATTCTCACCCGCCGGACCGATACAGATGCATCCGAACTTTGCTTTCGGACCAAGTTTCTCCTGCAGCATCTCCTGACAGGGAGTCACTTTAGTGCCCCACAAATCATCCGCATCATGGAAAATGAATTTTCCGTTCTTAATCTCGATCCATGTGCGCTTATCGCATTTACCGCGAATGATCAATGCGTCCATGCCGGCTTTTTTCAAATAATATCCGAATGTTCCGCCGCAGTTTGTCGACGTCAGAAAGCCTGTCTGCGGCGACAGCGTCGACATATTAAACCGGCTCGAACTGGGCGCTCCGGTACCGGTCAAAGGACCCGTCGAAATCACAATGATGTTTTCTTCTGAAAGGGGTGTTTCTTTCCCTGAAAAAAGATCAGACAGAATCTTCGCGCCCATCATCTTACCACCGATGTAGAGCTCTCTGTCTCTGTCTGTCCACGGATACTCCGCGACCTTCTTTTTCGAAAGATCGAGGACCATCACTTTTCCCATGTAGCCGCCGTATCTGGTTGACATACACTCACCACCTATATCCAGTTTGCCGTCATCTTGAATAGAATATACCAATCTAAGATTATTATAAACTGTGGTATTCTCAATCGCAACAGATAGCGATATTTTCCTCCCTGCAATCTTGTCCTTACCTCTCTGACAGATGTATAATAATGATAACTTAAGAGTCTGACAGCAAACAGGAAAATGCTATGGCACTACTGATAAACGCCATGATCATCGCAGGTGCGCTGCTCATGGTCTACAACATTATCCGTTACCACAGTTTCATCGGAAAGATGGCGTGGATGCAAAACTCGCAGAGGGACAAGCACGCCCTATATCTTCCTTTAGTTTTTCTGATCCTGTTTCTGATTGGATATCTTCTTGTCGCCTTCATCGGCGAACCTGATCTGCTGGTAGCGGGAATCCTACTCGGCGGCAGCATCTTTGTCTTTATGATCACGCAGCTCCTTCACTTTATTGTCAACAAAGTCAACCGCGACCAGCGTCTGCAGGAAGCCCTCGATGAGGCACAGCGAGCCAGCGCAGCGAAGACAGCATTCCTTTCCAATATGTCCCATGATATCCGCACGCCGATGAACGCGATCATCGGCTATACACAGCTTGCCCGCCGCGATGGCATTACAAATGAAGAAGTCCAGAACTATCTGGAAAAGATAGACAACTCCAGCCAATTTTTGCTTGAACTGATCAACGATATTCTCGAAATGAGCCGCATCGAGAGCGGCAAGATGGAAATAGAAAGTGCCAGGTCTGATCTGTGCCACATTATGTCGCACATTCGCAATATGTTTGCGGAGCAGATGATACAAAAGCAGATCGACTTCACCGTCAAAGGTGAAAACGTGACAAATACCCTCGTTATCTGCGATGAGCACAGATTAAACCGCGTGCTGATGAATCTGGTCAGCAACGCCTATAAATTTACGCCTAAAGGCGGTCACGTATCCGTCGTACTGGCGCAAACAGATCTATCTGATGAAAAGGCGACCTATGAATTCCGCGTCAAGGATGACGGCATCGGTATGAAGCCCGAGTTTGCCGAGAAGATCTTTGAGGCATTTGAGCGCGAGCGCAACTCAACGGACAGCGGCATTCAGGGAACCGGTCTGGGCATGTCCATCAGCAAGAGCATCGTCGACCTGATGGGCGGAACGATCCGAATCAACACCGCGCCCGGTCAGGGCAGCGAGTTTATCGTCACACTGACATTTCCGGTTGTGGAAGGGTCTGACACCGTTTGTTCCGCTTCCGCTCAATCAGTTGAGGGATGCCCGATCTCCTCTCCTGACAGTGATGATACGGTTCCCGTCGATTTTACCGGCAAGAAGCTTCTTTTAGCCGAAGATAATGAAGTTAACCGCGAGATCGCACTGATCGTACTGCACGAAAAAAGGTTCGAGGTCGATGTTGCTGAAAATGGTCAGATCGCTGTCGATATGGTCAAGGCAAGCGCAGCCGGGTATTATGACGCCGTCCTGATGGACGTGCAGATGCCTGTCATGAACGGCTATAATGCGACAAAAGCCATTCGCGCTCTCGAGGATCCGGAGTTGTCACAGATCCCAGTGATCGCGATGACTGCCAACGCATTTCAGGAGGACATTGAGTTTGAACACGAGGCCGGCATGACGGCGCATATCACAAAGCCGATCGATGTGGATGAGATGATGCGGGTGTTAGCGGAATATGTGAAATAAAACAGCTTCACTGAAAAAGCTTCTCAAAACATAACTGAAAAACAATACCGCCGGCCAATAAAGGCCGGCGGTTTATTCTGTATTAAATACTGGATTCTTTACAACGCTTCTCTTCTGCGGCGCCTGATAAACGATGCGGCGGCCGCAAACGCGACCATCAGAGCGCCGAGCAGGTAGATCAGGCGGGTTCCGACGCCACCGGTCATGGGGAGTTCATACCCAAGATGATTCACTACCGAGATCTCCCAAATCTCTGCTTCGTTCGTCCCGCTAATCTTCCTAGCATCCAGCGTTTGATCATCATACTTAGCTGTCACCTTACTGCCTGTAACTGTAATCTTTACCGGTTTATCAAGCTTAACGTATCCATCTTTAGGAATATCTGTCTCGAACAGATAATATGTAATATCTTCTTCAAGCACTCCCAGCTTAAGAACTCCGTTTTCATCCGTCGTTCCGGTTAGCTTCGGGACTTCTCCTTCTTTAGGCTGTTCCGTGGCTTCATCAATCTGTCCGACCTTATACAGTTCAAAAGCAACCCCTGCCAATAAAGGCTCCTCTGTATTATCAGTCTTTTTTAAGATCTGAATTGACTTATTCGGTGTATCCTTCACCAAAAGAGTATAATTCATCACTCCTTCAACTTCTTCAGAACTCAAAACAGCCGCTTCATTCGGAGCATCTTCAATTGTCAGCAGGCCTTTGTCGGAAATCTTAAACCGGATATCTCCTCCAATAGCTTTATAGCCATATAGTGCCTCCTCCTCGCGCAGATAGTAAGTCCCTGGTTTAAGATGCTCAGCATCAATCTTAGGAATGATTCCATCAGCATCGGTTAACAGGTTCTCAAAGCCGGCCATTGGTGTGTAATCCGGGATTAAATCACCTGTATAATAGTCTTTCTTCTGGGCATAAACCGCGAATTTGACGCCCTCAAGCGCATACCCGGTATAGGCATCTATTTTCTTTGCATTAACAGTAAACGGCCTGTTCTTGATCGTAATCGTCGGCATTACTGAAGCAGTCGGTTCGTCAACCTGCGCGATTGTGTATCGGACAGGATCATTATTATCGTCTTCTGGAGATCCGTTAACATAGACTACATATTTACCATCTTCTACTTCAACTCTTATCGTAACAGATTCGAGCAGGGCTTGATATCGGTCAGGTGATGACTGTTCCGTAAGCACATATTCCTTCCCCTGCTCCAAATAGGCAACGGCTATCAACCCTTCTTCGTCCGATGTAAATGTCTTGTTGAATTCAGTCTCTGCTGTGTCTCCATCTTCATTGCCATCGGCTTTAGTCAACGTAAAAACAGCACCTTTTAAGGCATTTCCATTCATATCTGTCTTAACCAGTTTGATGCCTGGTCTGGAATTAACCACAAAATCAGTCTTGGCATTGCCGTTAGCCGTAATGCCTCCACGCAGATAATTGACTGTGTATACATAATCCTGGGAGTATCCGTGCTCGCCTGAAACACCACCGACAGTCAACGATCCATTCTCTTCTATTCTCGTAAGAGAGTCCCAGCCACTGACGATTCCTGTCGTATCATCGACACTAATACTGCTTCCCTCAAGTTTCAATTCGTAAACAACATAATCCTCAAGGGATTTTCCCTCAACCAGTTCCTCAAAGAACCATGTATAAGTTGTGTTTGGCGAGCGAAGACGTCTGACAGAATCCTCAAGTAATGTCAATGTATTTCCATCTGTTCCGCCTTTAAGAAAAATACCCACATATATGTCATCATGGGAAGCCATGAACGGCGCATCCGACCATTTTTTCTGGACAGTTAAGCCGTATCCGTGCTGGTTATTAACGATAACAACTGGATCATCCTTATTGGTTTTGATAAGACCATAGTTTTTGGTGTCGCCCAAGCTTTCATCAACCGTGTATTCGCCACCTGTTAACTCATAATCAATCAATTGATAGCCGGCAGGAATCTCAGACGCTCTCTCCTCGACAAAGAATGGTGTGCCATTCATCAGATCCGGGATTTCAACACTGTAGTCCACCGGAATCTTGTCTACAGCTCCACCCTGCGATGTGTAGAAGGTTGCTTGTTCCTGCTCGCTCTTGAGTTCTCCTTCTCCAACCTCTGTGCTCAAATCAGAGAAGCGAGTCTTATGGGTGGTCTGGAATCCTCCGTTTTTGTAGATACAGTATTCTCCGGCAGCATTTTTAACATGATACTTGCCAAAACTATAAACAGAATAACTACCATTTGTCTTGCCAATATAAACACGAAAACGGAATGTGGTCGTGTCATTGTGCTGTGGTGTTGTTTTTTCCTCATCCATCCAAAGCTTTTTCTTGATGGTAAGGCTCTTTAATGCCGATGTAGTAACATGATTATCAAATATTACCTTCTTTCTGTTAACCACAGTAGAATCGACAATCTGATAATCTTTGTAATCCGAATCTGCAGTATCGGATGTTGGCGCAAGAGCAGTATCTGATCTGTTGATGTGTACTGCATCATATGTATTTTTATCTAGTGCACATTCTTTAATATAGTATTCTGTATCTTCGCTGGGCAGCCTAATTGAAACAGTCTGATCCGGTTTCAAAAAGAAAACATTTTGATATGTCCGTCCTCCTACCGAATAGGATTCCTGATATGTAACCTGTTGACCTGTCTGCGTATCTTTTACTTTTGTTTGATCTGTTAAGAGAACATATGCTTGATCCGGTCTTTCCGTATCCTTGTACCAGATCTGGAATGGGAAGCTTGCATCGGTATACTGAATACTGTCTGTCCCGCTCACTTCCTTTTCAAGCTGCACTTCGCCATTAGTATAAGGCGCTAAATTAAAACGCATGTGGAGATTTGATGCTCCAGCACCACGCTCCATATAGAACATGCGCATGGTGTGCCCCGTATAATCCTTAAACACCGTACCTGTATTGGACCCATTATCCTCAAAAATCGTATTTAACCAGGCATTGATATCCGCTTCGGTTGCGCTTGGATGAGCCTCTTTATAAGCATCATGATAAAGAGTTCTCAAATTCGTTTCTTTTTTATTGACAATGACCTTTCCTGTACGGAAGTTAATGCTTCCATCCAATGCGGAATGAATACCGCCCAGATCCATGACAAGCATTCCATCCACATAGAGCCAGAAATCATCATCGCCTGAGAACTCGAAGATCAAATCATGTCCCCAATCATCCAGACCGCTCTCACTCTGGATGAAACTGGCAGTCATCTCCATCCCAAAGAAATGATCAACATAATCAGGAGCCGTTTGTCCGGACTTATGCGGAATCTCATACAAAGCCTCGCCCTTGCGGGGATCTAGAGAAGAAAGCGGCTCTGCATGTATATCCCTCTCGTTGGTATACTGTTTTGATACGTTGATAAGATTACCATTGCTATCAACCAGATCGTTATAGGGGAGAAATTGCCCATGTTTTAATGTATCTTTGTTTTTTTCACTGCTGGTACCAAGCTGGTCATATATGACAAAATCTCCGATTTTATACGTACCGCCTGTTGGTTTTTCTTTTCCATACCAGTAATCAGATGTACTGGTAATCAAATGCGCAAAGTTTTGAGTGCTGTCATACTCGAAGTATCCGGTTTCTTCAAAAGTAGTCAATAGGAACTGCTGGTTCACCTCCAGCGTGTTATTGTACAGTTCACTAAGAGAATGGGTTGAGTTTTTAACCTTCGGATAGTCACCTGTCAGATTCTTTTCCAACAGCCCCGGAGATCCTGTCCACTGATTGTAAGGTGTGTTTCCGAGAACATTAACCTGATCCTGAGAACGATTACTTGAATTTATGTTCTCATAATCCTGCATCTTAAGCGTAATACCGAAAGGCTTATGATCAATTGTTTCGACTACTTTCGGCTTATTATCAGACGTCTCAACCGGCTTCATGACTGCGAAGTAGAAATCATCTGCTTTAGATATCGGCACAGAGATCAGTTTCCCGTCTTTTGCTTTCAGTGATGCATAGTCATAATATGGATCATCCCAAGCGACAATTGATGTATAATACTCCCCATAACGACGCCCATTCAGATTGACGCCGATCGTATTATCAGACAGGAAATCCGTACCGGATATCTGCGGTGCTATATATTTCCCTGAATAGTCATTCTGGAATTCATAGTAATAATTCAACGTTCCGTCAGCATTGTGATACTCGGTGAAATCCCACAACATGGTGTTAATCTTGGTTCCCACCCATGAAATCGTATCACCACTTTCATAAGCCCTGACGAGCATTCCATCATAGTCGATTGTATAGTATTCGTATTTAAGGGTTTCTTCATTCCAAATACGTGTATAAATAATAACCTGTGCTCCATCAGGGACGTTCGTTGTATCAGAGACACTGACCTTTGTTGCAGTATACGTAACAAAATCATCATCATTCAACGTAGAAAGCTCAGCAAAATTCATCCAATCATTGGCATTATTGCTAACATTTTCACCCGCAAAAACAAAATTACTTCCATTCAAACGAAGCGTACCAGTACTGCTGGTAAATTTGTATTTCCCCTCATATTTCCCTGTTCCGGCAGTAATTGATATTCGACAGTCTGCATCAGCTTCATCAACCAAAGACAGGCCCGTATTACTTATTTTTATATACTTCAGTGTACCAGACACTACTGTTGTAATATAATACTGACCATTACCTGCACTATGGAATGTCCACATGTTGATCTGACTATTGCTTGCAACAAAGACAATACCGGTACGATTAATCGGTTCAGTACGGACAGTCATAGACTGCCCCTTTAGCGCAGATTTTCCTGAAACAGAGGTCGAACCGGTCATCAGCGCTGTGCCGGAAACCGTGTTCTGATTATTCAAAATCCCGTATGATTTACCATCCAGGCCTAAAGGATCGGCAGGATTATCAGGATCTGATTGGAGTGTTACTATTCCATATACTGAAAAGCTCTCAGCCTCAAAAGAAGCTTTGCTCAGTTTATTATATCTGACGGTTGCATCCACCTTGTCTTCTTCCAGAACTTCAGTCGTTATCTTCCCGGTTTCCTGATTCTCAACAAAATGCAGGATGCGGACGTGATCAGCGTCCTTAGCTGCCACGCCTGCGTCATATGTTATTGTGACATTAACCGGATCAGCCGGTTCTATCTCCGTCCCATCCGCAATCAGCGAAATATCATAGAACCGAACAGCATTGATCTCTTTATTGGTGCCGTCCTTAGTGTTTTCTTCAACCGCCTCGACTGCTTTTTTATAATAGTCAGTGTATTGATCGTCTTTCTGATTAATCTCCTCTACCTTCAGCTCTGTGCTTTCCGGAATATTTGCTTTCTTCTCATATTTTGCTTCAACATCAAAGCTCTTTCCGGCATAGGAAAGCTCTCCGTCCTTGTAGGTCGGAGCCTTCTGGGTCTGTTCAGTTTTCTTATCAGTTTCTGTGGATGCAGATTGAGTAGTACCGCCGCCGGCTTCCTCCTGGCCATCTGTACCGGAAGCCTGCGTGACAATATCGATGCCGCCCTGCTTCTCAGCCTCTTTTTCGTCCAGCGTAAGGGCAGGCAGAATTAATAAATAGGATATGACAAACACAACAATCGCTGACAATGTCACGATCAATGTACGGAAGCGATTCAGTTTTCGGATAGAACGAACAGCCTTATCCAAGAGGCTTTTACCGTATTTCATTCACGTTCTCTCCTGCTTCAGGTAGTCCTATAGCCAATCATTGATATAATGGTAACAAATCCCCATCATCAATTTTTTATGATAGTCTTATTTGGATAGTTTCGTCAATAGTTTCGCTCGGTTTAGAGGTTCTCATAACAGTAATACCACAAAATATAGATAGTCTATCAACTCTC
>JAFWDW010000044.1 GCA_017515965.1 Lachnospiraceae bacterium | reverse complement strand
GTGTAGGTGTTTTTGCCGTTGCCCTCGTCGACGACGATGTTTTCCGCCGTCAGCGTGACGGTGGTGGCATCGTGGAAATCTTCGGATGGACCGTAGCGGAGTTCAAATCCGGCGATCGGCTGAGGATCCGACCAGACGAAGGTCAGGGATTCCTTGACTTGGGTGCTGGCGGTGATATCCGTGAGGACCGATGGGGCAGTGTAGCCTTTGATGGTTACGCCGGCGGATTTTCTTGGTTTGTCGGTGCCTTTGAGCGCGCGCACCTTATATTCATAAAGGGTGGCGCTGTTCAGTCCCTCCACGGTGACGGCTGTGGCGCCTTCCGGGCTCACGGTTTTGACGACCTGGAAAGTTCCGTCCGGGGCTTTCTGCAGGACTTCGTAACCGATGTCTTTGCCTTTGCGTGTCCAGGAGATGGTCTGTGTGGTATCGGTGGTGGAGAGTGTCAGATTGGCAGCTTCTTTTATCTTGGATGCAAAAATGATGATCACGATCACTGCGGCGACAACAACTAACGCTGCGGCTGCAATGAACGGGAGAAGTTTTTTCTTATTTGTCTTATGGCCGGTGCGGCTGCGCTGTACGGCTGTTTTTCCGGAGGTGCGGCTGCGCTGTGCGAATACTTTTCCCAAGGTAGAGCTTCGCTGCGCGGATGTTTTTCCGGAAGGTCGGCGGTTTGCCTGGCGGCCGGAGCTGCGTTCCGCTTCCTTTGTGGCTGCGGCGCGGCGCTGTCTTGCGACAGCCTGCTGTTCTTCAACTGTAGAGCATCGGCGGGAGCGTGAGGTCTGTCCGGAGCGTACCGAGCGGGCGACGCGTGATGAACGGTTGCTCTGTGCGGAACGGGATGCTTGTCCTTCCTGTGCGGCACGCTGCGCTTTGCGGGCCATGCGCTCCTCATGATAGGAAGATTCTTCCGTTAAATCTTCCCCATATGGGTCGTAAGAATCCCAATTATCGGAATCGTAGGTAATGCGCTTGGTGGAAGCCCGCAGACTTTGGACGTTGCCTGATGTAGCCAGGTCATATTCATCGCGGCCGCCATCAAATGATGAAGAACGGCTGGTGCCAGAAATCGAAGCGTGGCTGGCGCCAGAAATCGAAGCGTGGCTGGTGCCAGATGCTGATGAGCGGCGGTTATCAAACGCCGGGGTGACATCGGTAGCGCGGTCCGGCCAGGTCAGGTCGGAGGTGTCTTCTTTTCTGGAACGGCGCATCGTGTGATCCAGTGGGATTTCGCTGCCGTTTTCCTCTAAATATATTTTCTGAATCTTTGGAGAAGCGCCATCGATGGCTTCTTCGCGGGCAGCTCGGGAAATGCCTGTGCGAGAAGCACCTGTGCGGCGGGAATTTCTGCGTTCTGAGTCAATATAACTGTTTTGTCTGTGCGGGCGTCTTTCCATTTGGTTCCTTTTTGGCGCGTCTGTCAGGGGAAAGCCCTAAGGGCACCGGTTTATTATCTGCGCGCTTTCGCGCGCGAAGTTAAGCGATATGCAAAATAGCAACTGCAAGGTTGAAGTAGATCAAAAGCGTCAGCGCGTCTACGATCGTTGTGATGAACGGGCTGGACATGACAGCCGAGTCAAATCCGATCTTGTTTGCGACCATCGGCAAAACGCAGCCGATCAGCTTTGCCACGACGACGGCGCAGAACAGAGCAAGAGAGATAACAGCCACTATCAGGACGCTTCCCTGATGAAGGATCATCATCTTGGCAAAATTTACAACGGCCAAAGCAACACCGCACATCAGGCCGACGCGCAGCTCTTTCCAGATAACCTTAAAGATATCGCGGAATTCCACATCCTCCAGGGACAGAGAACGGATGATCGTGACGGAAGCCTGTCCGCCACAGTTGCCGCCAGTGTCCATCAGCATTGGGATCGATGCGGACAGAATGATTGACACGCTCAGGGCATCCTCAAATTTTGTGATGATCAGCGAGGTGAATGTTGCTGAGATCATGAGGAAAAGGAGCCACGGGATACGCGCAAGGAAGGTCTGCCAGACGCTGGTCTGGAAATACGGCCGGTCACCCGGACGGATAGCAGCCATCTTTTCGATATCCTCGGTTGCCTCTTCTTCCATGACATCCATAGCGTCGTCGATGGTGACGATACCGACCAGGCGGTTTTCATCGTCAACGACGGGCATGGCTAAAAGGTCATACTTGCTGAACATCTGGGCCACATCTTCCTTATCTGTATGAGTCTGGACGGAGATGATGTTGGTTTCCATGATATCGCCGATAAGATCGCCCTCTTCTGCCAAAAGCAGGTCTTTGGCGGTCACGATGCCGAGCAGAGTACGGTTATAATCGGTGACATAACAAGTGTAGATCGTCTCCTTGTCGACGCCGGTCCTGCGGATGCGGGTCAGCGCTTCGGATACGGTCATATTTTTACGCAGGCTGACATACTCAACGGTCATCAGACTGCCGGCAGAATCATCCGGATACTGCAGGATCTTATTGATCATGGCGCGGGTATCCGCGTCGGTATTTGCCAGAATACGCTTGACGACATTAGCCGGCATCTCATCAACGAGGTCGGCAGCATCATCCAGATACATCTCATCCATGATGCTTCGGATCTCGGAATCAGAGAAGCCCTGGATCAGATGGGTCTGAATGTCAGTGTCCATTTCGACAAAGGTGTCAGCCGCCAGCTCTTTTGGCAGCAGGCGGAAAAGAATCGGCAGGCGGTCTTTGGGGAGGTCATTTAACAGGGCCGCAATATCTGCGGGGTTCATTTCCGAAAATATTTCCCTGATCTGTGCGATTTTTTTGTCTTTCAGGAGTCCTAAGATTTCTTCTTCTGTCGGTATGGTACTGATGATGTTCTCCATGAGATCGACCTCCTTCCTGTGATAATCTGAAGTGCGAAGATCTTTTTGGATGGTTGTGAAACCTCCAAAAAATCAACAAAAAAAGACGTGAAATTTTTAACTTTCACAAAAAATATAATAGCTTAAATATGTTGAAAAAACAATACAAAAAGTATATGATAATCATACACTACTTCGTTAAAGTGCGAAGTTTATTAGTTATCGAAAGGAGAACAATTATGGGACTTTTAAGTGCAGCTTTAGGTGCGTTAGGGGGAACCCTGGCCGACACATGGAAAGACTGGTTTTACTGTGAGGCATTAGACAAAGACACCCTTATGGTCAAG
>JAFWDW010000043.1 GCA_017515965.1 Lachnospiraceae bacterium | reverse complement strand
GTCTATATCAAAAAGCAGAAGGAGGGGCCGTGATGGAGTGGGTTCGTTTTGCTCTGACAGCCGTGCTTCTGGCATGCTCAGTCTTTTGCTTTGCCTCCGCCGTTCTCGGTGTTTATAGTTTCGGCTTTATCCTAAACAGGATTCATGCCTCCGGTATCGGAGACTCTCTGGGGCTTTTCTGTGCGGTTCTGGCCGTTATGATCGGTTCCGGAGAAGTGGTCGTGATCTTAAAGCTATGTCTGATCGTGGCTTTTATGTGGTGTACGTCACCGGTTTCAACGCATTTCATAGCACAGGTTGAGTATTATATGAACCAAAAACTAGGCAAATACGTAGAACGGGAGGATCATCATGACGCTTCTTGAGGTGTTTAAGATCATCCTCCTTATATTGCTGATCGTTTGTGCCATCGGGGTGAATCTGACAAAACGGCTTCTCCCTGCGATTATCATCTTCATGGCATACAGCACGATTATGGCTGTCGTGTGGGCGCTGCTCGAATCTCCTGATCTTGCTGTCACAGAGGCAGCTGTCGGCGCGGGCATCACCAGTATCCTGTTTTTCCTCACCCTGCGCAGGCTGGGGAGGGAAGCGCTGATCGATCCCGCTGATGAGCAGGAAGAAAACCCTGAAGCCGATTCAGCACAGGAGGGTGACTCATGAGAGACAGACTGCGCGCCTGGTACAATGAAGAACTCTCCGGCATGGAGGAGTTCCTGAATACAGAGGAGAGACCTGATGCCACCCGTGTGGAGCGCAAGAGCGCGGTGCGGCGATGGCAGGAGCAGCTGCTGGCCAATCCCGAGATGCAGAGGGAGATCCAGATCCGCCAGAAGCGGTATCACACCCTTTACCGCGTGGTTGCCGTGTTCAGCTGCATCCTTTTTATCGCTGTCATGCTCTATGTGATCGCACATTTTCCGAGGTTTGGTTTTGAAAATCCCCGGGCCGATGTGGTTGCACGGCGTTACCTTGATGAAGGTCTGAAGGAGACAGGCGCAGTCAATATCGTAGCAGCGATGATTCTCGACTACCGTGCGTTTGATACGCTCGGCGAATCTTTTGTCCTTTTCACGGCGCTAGTCTGCGCGACGATCCTGTTGCGCATGGGCACACGGGACAAAGAGGGAACGATGTGTCCGGTAAACACGTTCAACACCTCCCTGGACAATATTCTTAACGGAGTCGGTTTCTTTTTGATTCCCTGCATTCTGGTCTTTGGCGTATACATTGTGCTGAACGGACATCTGTCCCCCGGCGGAGGTTTTTCCGGCGGGACGATACTCGGTTCGGCTTTGATCATTTTGTCGGCCGCCTGCGGCTTCAAGACAACAGACAGGATCTTTACATACAAAAGGCTGAATATCCTGTCCTTTGCGGCGCTCGGATTCTACAGTCTCTCGAAAGGATTTGTCTTCTTTGTCGGTGCGAACGGCATGCACAATCCGATTCCCAAAGGAATCCCCGGCGCGATTCTCTCAGGAGGCTTGATCCTGCCGCTGAATATCGCAGTCGGTCTGGTCGTGGCCTGCACGATGTACGGGTTTTATTCGCTCTTTGAAAGAGGGAGGATCGGCCATGCTTAGTACTTTATTACACAATTATCAGGAAGCTGTGGCGATCGTTCTCTTTGCGATCGGATTTGCGACGCTGCTCTTTCAGCGCAATCTGATCCGCAAGCTGATCGGGATGAATAACATGGACGCGGGACTCTTTCTGTTCCTGACATCCCTGGGATACATTGACGGCAGGAAAGCGCCGATTTTGGAAGGGACCAAAACTGTCACCGATGCGTATATTAATCCGGTTCCGTCCGGTCTGGTGCTGACCGGCATCGTGGTCTCTGTCTCAGTGACAGCAGTGATGCTTGCCCTGACGGTGCGTCTGTACAAGCGTTATCACACTCTGGATATGGATGAGATCTATGCCATGACGCTTAAGGAAAGAGAGGAGCGCTTTTGATGGATTTTATCTGTAATCTGCCTCTCTTCATGATCATAGCGAGCCTTTTTACGGCGGCATTGTGTTTGCTGCTCAAAAGGAAGGCTGCCTATATGGTGCACAGTTTTCTGATGGTCTTTCTCATCGTTTCTGATGCACTGGTTCTGTACTATACATTCTGGAACGGTCATTTTACCTACAAGATGGGTGAATTCCCTGCACCCTGGGGCAATGAGATCAGGGCCGGTGTGCTCGAATGCCTTGTGCTGCTGGTTTTTTTGATCGTGATGCTGTGCTCAGTCGCCGGCGGATACCGCTATCTGATCTGGGAGATCGATGAGAGCAAGCACAATTTATACTGCGCGCTGCTCAATCTGTCCGCGGCGGCTGTCTGCGCGCTGGTTTTTACAAATGATATCTTCACAGGATACGTCTTTCTGGAGATCCTGACACTCGCCAGCTGCGGCCTGATGATCGCAACGGAGATCGGGCGTATCGTGTTAGCCGGCGTCCGCTATATGATCATGAATCTGCTCGGTTCCAGTCTGTTCCTGCTGGGTGTTGTGCTGCTCTACGGCATCACAGGCCATCTGCTGATGGTCCCGCTCCATGACGCGCTGGCTGTGATATCGGGGGATCCCTCTATGATGCTGACGGTGACCTTTGCGATCGGTGTGCTGACGATAGGACTGGCGATCAAGAGCGGTCTTTTCCCGTTCTATTTCTGGATGCCGGATACATACGGTTGGTCGACACCGACGACCGCTTCATTTATGAGTTCCGTTGTCTCGAAGGCGTATATTTTCCTGTTGATCAAAGTGTACTGGCGTGTTGTCGGGATCGAACTGATGGACCGGATGCCCATTCATCTGATCATGCTGACGCTGGGTATCGCCGGGGTCATCCTCGGGTCGGTCTCAGCGATCCGGACCAACGATGTCAACCGTATGGTCGCCTACTCCTCGGCAGCGCAGATCGGTTATATCTTTATGAGTATGGGTATTGGCGGAAGAGCCGGTTATATTGCGGCGATCTTCCATCTGCTGGGGCACTCTGTGACGAAATCCCTGCTGTTCCTTGTGACACCGCGGCTGGAGGAGGTCTCTTCCAACAGTATGGTATTTAAAGACCTGCAGGGAAGCGGGCTGCGAGACCGGGCGTCAGGCTTGTTCTTTACGATCTGTTCGCTGTCTATGGTCGGTGTTCCGGTATTCGCCGGATTTTCGTCCAAATTCCTGATCCTTCTGGCGGGCTGGGAGAGGGAATCAAATGCCGTTTTTTCTGTGATTATTATAGCGCTGGCCGTCAGCACGGCACTGAACGCGCTGTATTTCCTCCGGACCGTGATCCGGATTTATTCGCATCCGGAAGGAGAGGAAGGGGAGTCTGCTCCGCGCCATAAACCGGAGTATCTGATTCCGGCATGGGTGCTAGTGGCAGTCAATATCTTCCTCGGTCTCTTCCCGGCTATCGCGACCAGCCTGCTGGATTCAGGCTTCAGTATGCTTTTTTAGAAATGTAATCAGGCAAAGGAGTACAGGACTATGCTGATTTTACTTTCGATCATCTTTCCTATATTGAGCGGGATCGTACTGTGGCATCGGAACACGCGGTCCGGTCAGAACGGACATGCGCTGTATGGAGCTGCCATCATCATCACGGATGTGCTGGCAGTGCTGACTATGTTCTTCGGTAAGCCGGTCACGCTGTTTTCCCTTTCACCCAAAGTCACTTTCTCATTCTCTCTGGATGTCATGGGTAAATGGTTCCTGTTCGTCTCTATGGTCCTGTACACATGCTGTCTGTTCTACTCCTTTATCTATATGAAAGTGCAGGAGAGAGAGCCGACTTTCTATGCCTTTTATTTCGTATCATTCGGTGCGTTGATCGCAGTGTGCTGCGCCGCCAATATGGTCACGATCTATTTCGCATTCGAACTGACGACACTCAGTACTGTACCGCTGGTACTGCATGAGCAGACACAGGCTGCTGTGGCAGCAGGTCTTAAATTCCTGTTCTACTCGATCGGCGGCGCGCTGCTTGGGCTTTTCGGGGTGTTCTTCCTGTACACCTATGCCGGTGCCGAAGTGTCATTCGTGCCGGGAGGAGTCCTGGATCTGACCAAGACGGCCGGTCATGAACCGATCCTGTATCTGGCAATTTTCCTGGGAGTGATCGGTTACGGCACGAAAGCCGGTTTGTTTCCGATGCACGGATGGCTGCCGACAGCCCACCCGATCGCGCCTGCTCCGGCCTCGGCACTGCTCTCCGGTATTATCACCAAATCAGGCGTCCTGGTCGTTATACGATTTATCTATTACTCCATCGGGACATCATTCATTCGCGGCACATGGGTCCAGTACACGTGGCTTACGCTGGCGATGATTTCGATCCTGACAGGGTCAATGATGGCTTTTCAGGAGAAAGACTTAAAGAAGCGGCTGGCCTACTCATCTATCTCACAGATTTCCTATGCCATGCTGGGGCTGGCGCTCCTGACTCAGAACGGACTGGAAGGCAGTCTGCTGCAGGTCATGCAGCATGCACCGTCCAAGGCGTGTCTGTTCCTCTGCGCCGGCGCTTTTATCTACCGCTACGGTTTGAAGGATGTGCGCCAGATGAAGGGAATCGGCAAGAAGATGCCGATCGTCCTCTGGTGCCTGACCATCGCCGCCATGTCACTGGCCGGCATCCCGCCGATGGGAGGCTTTATTTCGAAATGGAACCTGGTCTCGGCTTCACTTAATACCGGGCTGGGTGCGATCTCAGTCATCGGCCCGATCGTCCTTTTGATTTCCGCTCTGCTTACCGCCGGGTATCTGTTCCCGATCACGATCAATGGATTTTTCCCGGGTAAAGGAGCAGAAGAGGAGATCACGGATCCACGGCCTGAAGAAGGGAAGGGTTCGATCGAAGCTGTCCCGCGCATGATGTGGATCCCGTTGATCTGTCTGTGTGCGGTGGCATTGATCGTTGGTATATTCGGAGGCTCTCTGATAGAGCTGTTTAAAGGAATCGTATAGGAGTTTAATATGAGTCCGCTGTACCTGTTAATTCCTATTTTAATACCGACCGTCTGCGCTCTGGCGGGACTTCGTCTGAAGTTCAGCAGTCCTCATACGCTGCATGTGTATATCGAGGGCGTAGCCATTGTGACCACGATCGTGGTCTGGTTCATGCTGTTTAATGTCTCCGGAGAGCCGGTGATACTGTATGAATTTGTGCCGCGGTTCACACTGCAGATAGGTCTTGATCATCTGGGGAAACTGTACGCGGGCATGGTCTCTTTGATGTGGCCCATCGTGCTTTTGTATACGTTTTCATACATGGAGCATGACAGCCGTCAGAGATCCTTCTTTGCATTTTATATCCTCACCTACGGTGCAACGCTGGGCGTCTGTTTCTCAGCCAACATGCTTACGATGTTCTTCTTCTTTGAAATGCTGAGTTTCTCGACGGTTCCGCTTGTCGCACACTATCAGAACCATGAGAGTATGTATGCGGCCCGTGTGTACGCGGCCTATCTCTTCGGCTGTGCCACTTTGGGGCTTGCCTCTGTGATTGTCGTCACAATCTACGGCAAGACGGGACATTTTATTCTCGGCGGCGATCTGACCGGTGTTCAGACTCAGGGCTGGATACAGGCTATTTACCTGGTCGGTTTCTTCGGCCTTGGCGTGAAAGCGGCCGTTTTCCCGATTCATAAATGGCTCCCGGCCGCGTCTGTCGCGCCGGCACCTGTGACCGCACTGCTGCATGCCGTGGCGGTTGTCAACACCGGTGTCTTTGCCGTGATCCGGCTGACTTACTATGTAATCGGCCCGGATATCCTGAAGGGAAGTTGGGCGCAGACGGTCTGCATCCTGGCGGCTTCGTTCACGCTGGTCTATGCGGCTGTTATTGCAGTGCGTGAGCGCCATATCAAACGCCGTCTGGCTTATTCGACCGTCAGCAATCTTTCTTATATGCTGTTCGGTGTATTGCTGCTGACACCGCACGGATTGCTCGCGGGAACAGCACATCTGGTGTTCCACAGCATCACGAAGATGACACTTTTCCTGTGCATCGGATCATTTATGCATCATACAGGGAAGGAATATCTGGCCGATGTGGGAGGCGCAGCCAAACATATGCCGTGGACTTTTGCCTTCTATACGATCAGTG
>JAFWDW010000042.1 GCA_017515965.1 Lachnospiraceae bacterium | reverse complement strand
GCCCTGTCCCTTGATATAGATCTCCTCGATGACATCATAGTCATCAAAGATGTCGTAGATGGGTTTGACCATCTCCTTAGGGATCAGTCCCTCAAAGAGCAGCTCTCCTGTCCGGAGGTTTTCGATCCTGGCTCCGTCAGCGGTGAGCGCATACTTGATATACGGAAAATGCGCCACCTTCTGCGGGAGTGCCGTCACGGGCCTGCCCGTTGAGAGCACGACCTCAATACCGCTTCTGGAAGCGGCCTCCAGAGCGCGCTGTGTGCGCTCTGTCAGCTCTTTCGCATCATTGAGCAGTGTGCCGTCCAGATCGAGGGCAATCAGCCTGACGTTCTTATACAAGCTCAAGCAGCACCATCTCAGCGCCGTCACCCTGGCGCGGACCGATTTTTACGATACGGGTGTAACCGCCCTGGCGGTTCTCATACTTCGGAGCGATCTCTGTAAAGAGCTTCTCTGCCATATCGATGTTCTTGGTGTTCTTCTTGCGGCCTGCCGGAGTGTTCGGTTTCTCGGTAACGGGAACCAGAGTCTTCTCGATCAGGCGGCGCGCATGGTTCTTGGACGGAAGATCGCGCTTGATATCGCGGTCGACCACATCGTAAACAGTAACTCTCTTGCCGTCGACGACTTCCTTGACGCGTTTGCCGTCTTTGTCCTTGCGGGCGACCTTTGCCTGGATGGTCACTTCTTCATAGTTGTCCTTCTCGCGGACAGCCAGAGCGATCATCTTCTCGGCGATCTTGCGCACTTCCTTAGCCTTCTGCTCTGTTGTCACGATCTTTCCGTGATAGAGAAGCGCTGTGGTCTGGTTGCGCAGAAGCGCTTTTCTCTGAGAGCTTGTACGTCCTAATTTTCTGTATTTTGCCATTTTCAAAACCTTTCTTTCTCTCCGCAGATGCCGCCGTCGGTCTTACGCATTTGCGGCGCAGCGCGCTCTTTCGGTCTTACCGCTGCCTTATCTTACAGTTATTCCTCGCTCTGCTTCAGATCAAGGCCGAGCTCGTGGAGCTTGCCCAGAACTTCGTCAAGCGATTTCTTCCCGAGATTACGCACGCGCATCATATCCTCGACTGTGCAGTTTGTCAGCTGCTCAACTGTGTTGATGTTCGCACGCTTCAGGCAATTGTAAGAGCGCACGGACAGCTCCAGCTCGTTGATGTTCATCTCGAGAACTTTTTCTTTCTCGTCGTCTTCCTCCGTCACCATGACTTCGGTTGAGCGGGCTACGTCTGACAGGTCGACAAACAGGCGCAGATGCTCGCTGAGCACTTTCGCTGCCAGAGACACTGCATCGCTCGGATCGATATTGCCCTTGGTCCAGACGTCAAGTGTCAGTTTGTCATAGTCTGTGATCTGTCCGACACGCGTATCCTCAACTGTCATGTTGACGCGTTCGATCGGCGTGTAGATCGAGTCGACCGGAATGGTCGTCTGATCCATATCATCGGTTTTATTCTTCTCGGCGCTTACATATCCGCGCCCTGTCGTGATCGTCAGCTCCATATTTAACTGAGCGTCCGCATTGTCCAGTGTGGCGATCACAAGATCAGGATTGACGATAACAATATCGGAATCCGCCTTGATATCAGCACCTGTCACAACGCCTTCTCCCTTGCAATCAATGTATGCCTTCTTCGGCATCTCATCGTTAGATGTATCGGAGATGATCAGCGACTTCAGGTTCATTATGATCTCCGTGACATCTTCTTTTACGCCCGGGATCGTGGAAAACTCATGGTAAATTCCGTCAATCTTCACCTGGCTGACAGCTGCTCCCGGAAGGGAGGACAGCATGATACGGCGCAGAGAGTTACCCAGCGTCAGCGCATATCCGCGCTCCAGCGGTTCAACGACGAAACGACCATATTTTTTATCCGCGGAGATCTCAGCGATTTCGATGTTCGGATGATTAAAATTAAGCAATGTCGCACCTCCTGTGAATTTTGTGATTACTTGGAGTACAACTCGACGATCTGCACCTCATCGACAGGTACGTCGATCTCTTCTCTGGTCGGGAGCGCCAGAACGCTGCCCTTCAGGTTCTCCTGATCGACTTCAAGCCATGCCGGAACGGTGCGGCCACCGGTCACCTCAAGGATATCCTTGAACTGGACGGAATCCTTCTTGTTCTCACGTACTTCGATCACGTCGCCTACACGGACGCTGAAGGACGGAATGTCCACCGGCTTGCCGTTGACGTTGACTCTCCTGTGGGTGATGATCTGACGGGCCTCACGGCGCGTACGGGCAAATCCCATGCGGAAGAGCACGTTGTCGATACGGGTCTCAAGAAGAATCATCAGGTTGGTACCTGTCATACCCTTCATCTGCTTAGCCTTGTCATAGTAATTGCGGAAGGGCTTTTCAAGCACACCGTAAATGAACTTCGCCTTCTGTTTCTCGCGCAGCTGGATGCCATACTCGCTCATTTTGCGGGATGAACGCTTCAGCTGACGATTTGATTTTTTGTCAATTCCCAAATAGACTGGATCCAAACCGAGAGATCTGCATCTTTTAAGAACTGGTACTCTGTTTACTGCCATACTTTTTAAACCTCCTAGAAATCAGTCAATGATTATACTCTTCTGCGTTTCGGCGGACGACATCCGTTGTGAGGAACGGGTGTCACGTCACGAATACTGGTTACATTGATTCCGCATGCCTGAAGTGCACGGATCGCGGCCTCACGGCCTGAGCCCGGTCCCTTCACCATAACGTCTACTGATTTCAGTCCATGTACCAGTGCTGCTTTCGCTGCAGTCTCGGCAGCCATCTGTGCTGCGTAAGGAGTAGATTTCTTTGAACCTCTAAATCCAAGACCGCCCGCGCTCGCCCAAGAGAGAGCGTTACCCTCGGTATCTGTCAACGTCACGATCGTGTTGTTGAAGGATGCCTGGATGTGGGCCTGTCCCCGTTCAACGTTTTTCTTGACACGTTTCTTGGTTGTTTTTCTAACTGCTTTCTTTGCCATTAAACTAACCTACTTTCTCCTGTGTGTGATTACTTCTTCTTATTTGCGACAGTTCTTCTGGGTCCCTTGCATGTCCGGGCATTCGTCTTAGTCTTCTGTCCGCGGCTGGGAAGAGACTTACGATGACGGATCCCACGGTAGCAGTTGATCTCACGGAGACGCTTTAAGTTCAGCTGTGTCTCTCTTCTGAGATCACCTTCGACCAACTGCGTGTCATCGATCACGTTGCTGATCTTCTTGACCTCTTCGTCAGTCAGATCGCGAACGCGGGTATCCGGGTCCACGCCGGCATCGGCCAGGATCCTCTTGGAACTGGTCAGACCGATTCCGTAAATATACGTGAGTCCGATCTCAACACGCTTGTCTCTGGGCAAATCCACACCTGCTATACGAGCCATGTGCTTCCTCCTCTCTTACTATTTGAGAATAATAATTTCTTAATTAACCTTGTCTCTGTTTGTGCTTCGGGTTCTCGCAAATAATGCGAACCTTACCCTTGCGCTTGATAACCTTGCACTTGTCGCACATCGGTTTTACTGAAGAACGAACCTTCATTGATGATGACCTCCTTCTTTACTTATCCCGCCAGATGATGCGTCCCTTGGACAGATCATAAGGAGAAAGTTCGAGCGTTACTGTATCACCCGGAAGAATCTTGATGAAATTCATCCGGAGTTTCCCGCTGATGTGAGCGAGCACCCTGTGACCGTTCTCAAGTTCCACCTGGAACATGGCATTCGGGAGCTTCTCCACCACAACGCCTTCAATCTCTATGACATCTGCTTTCGACATGAACGTTTCTCCTCTAGTCTTGTTTATAAAACGTCTTCAGATACGCTGTTACTGCGCCGGCATCCATGCCGGTCACATCCACCACACCATGCGCCGGTTGAAGATGAATCTTGTTTTTCTTCTTCGGCCGCTGCGCGGTTCGTTTTTGTCCGTCGATCAGGTACGCGTAAGTACCTTCCTCTGACAGGACCAAATACCAATGTCCTTTGTCATGCCCCGCTTTTGAGCGGACCGGCATGCCGGCTTTGATCTCCATCATTATCCGAGCATCTCTGCCAGTACTTTAAAGACATTGTCGCGTCCGATGGTGCCATCGACGCACTTTAAGACTCCCTCTTTCTCGTAATAATCGATCAGAGGCTGTGTCTCCTTGTGATATACTTCCAGTCTCTTTGCCACTGTCTCAGGAGCGTCATCCTCGCGCTGATAGAGCTCGCCGCCGCAGACATCACAGATGCCTTCCTGCTTCGGCGGAACATTGACGAGATGATACGATGCGCCGCATCCTTTGCAGACTCTGCGGCCGGCCATACGCTCGATGATGAAATCATCCGGGCACTCGAAGTCGAGCGCGTAATCGATCTGAGCTCCCATGTCAGCCAGAGTCTCTTTTAACGCCTCTGCCTGTACCAGTGTGCGCGGGAAACCGTCGAGGATAAATCCTGCCTTGCAGTCATCCTTTGACAGACGGTCAGCCACGAGACTGACTACCAGTTCGTCCGGAACGAGCAGGCCCTGATCCATATAGCTCTTGGCCTTCTGACCCAGTTCCGTATTGTTCTTGATATTCTCCCTGAAGATGTCGCCTGTCGCGATATGCGGAAGGCTGTATCTCTCTTCCAGAAAGGCTGAAAATGTTCCTTTGCCCGCTCCGGGGGCTCCAAGCATAATAATGTTCATTGTTTTCTCCCTTCTCAATCAGGTATCAAATATCAATTGTTAAGAAATCCTTTGTAGTTGCGCACCAGCATTCTTGATTCGATCTGCTTCAGCGTCTCGAGAACGACACCGACCACGATGATCAGTGATGTGCCTCCGAAGGAGACGTTCGCGCCGAAGACGCCGTTGAAGAAGAACGGGATCACCTGGACGATGACCAGACCGCATGCACCGATAAAGATGATGTAGTTCAGGATTCTGGTCAGATAGTCGCTGGTCGGTTTGCCCGGACGGATGCCGGGGATAAAGCCGCCGCTCTTTTTCATGTTGTTCGCGATCTCAAGCGGATTAAATGTAATCGCTGTGTAGAAATACGCGAAGAACACCGTCAGGATGATGTACACCAACAGACCCCAGGAATACTTCATATCGCTCGGATCAAGCCAGTTGCCCGATGAGAATCCTTTCAGGATCGCCGAATCGCGGTGTCCGAAGAACGACGCGATAACGACCGGGAACTGCATGATCGATGAAGCGAAGATGATCGGGATAACGCCGGCCGTGTTGACTTTTAACGGGATAAAGGACGACTGTCCCCCGTAAGTCCTGCGGCCCTGCATCTTCTGTGAGTACTGTACCGCGATCCTTCTCTCCGCATCCTGCAGAATGATGACAAACACAACGACTGCCAGAACGATCGCCAGGATGACCAGTGCGATCAGCCCTGCTCTCGCCAGCTTCTCACCCTTGACGAACTGCTTGTACAGCGACATGAAATCAGCGGGCATACGGGAGACGATATTGATCAACAGCACGATCGAAATACCGTTTCCGACACCGTGCTCGGTGATTCGCTCGCCGATCCACATCAGGAAGGCTGAGCCGGCTGTCAGTGTCAGAATAACGACCAGGCAGTTTACAAAATTGTATTTGACCAGCAGACCCTGACGTCCGAATCCGATTGCCATCGCCGATGACTCGATCAATGAGAGCGCGACTGTCACGTAACGTGTGATCGTGACCATCTTCTTGCGCCCCTCAGCTCCCTCACGCTGCATCTCTTCCAGTTTAGGAATCGCGATCGTGAGCAGCTGAATGATGATCGACGCGGTGATGTACGGTGTGATGCTCAGAGCAAATACCGCCATCGTCTCGAACGATCCGCCGGTGAAGGCGTTC